>JAFYBB010000221.1 GCA_017540445.1 Clostridia bacterium
ATGGGCATGTAGTCCACGCCGTCGGTCATGCTGTTGGCCGGGGTGACCCGGTCGTCCGGGCCGAAGGTGCGCTCCACCAGCTTGCCGTAGGTGAAGTAGCCGATGACCAGCGCAACAAAGGACAGTATCAGTGTAATCATGCCAATCAATCCCTCTTTTTCATTTGTCTAACCGATCCGTGAATAGCAAGGCGTCGATCGCCGGGTAATGCTCGGCGTCGAGCACCATAACGTCCTCCAGCCCGTCGCCGGGAAGCTCGGTGATCGCGCCCGGGGCGATGTCGAAGAACAGCAGGTCGCGCAGCCAGTCCATCCGGAAGACCATGCTGAACGCAGAGGTCAACCACGCGGGCGGCTCGTAGGCCGGCTCCGTCGCCGTCGCGTCGTCGCCGCCAAACAGATCGGCAAGCCAGGACAGATCGTCGGCGTCCTGCGCGTCATTCGCCGGTTCCGGGGCCTTGAATAAGTCGGCGTCCTCCATTAGCGGAGCGAGCAGCGCGCCCGCGTCGAGCCACATATGGAGCGTATAGACCGCGAGGCTCGCGCTCACGACGTGCAGGTCGTGGTCAAGCTCCAGCCGGAACAGCACAGGAACGGTCCTGCCCGGGCGGCAGACCATGCGCACCGTGCGCCCATCCTGACCCGCCGCGCCGGTTCCGGCATACACCGTGTCGTCGAAATACTTGCCCAGCCAGTCCGCCAAGCCTTCCATTGACGCCGTCTGGTCCGACTTCGGCGCTTCGCTGCCGAGCATCGTCTTGACTTCATCCAAGAGCCGATCCCAGGCATGGTCCCCGTCGCGCTCGATCTCTTCCGCCGTCGGCACAAGCGCCGGGTCGACGCCCATCAGCTCCGCCAACTCCTCGAGCGCGTCGGCATATTCGCCTTCCCGCGCGAAGATGGCCTTCAGGCGCTGCACGATGCCATCCGTGTCGACGGTGACGAGCAGCAGCGCCCAATTGCCGTCGGCAAAGGTCTCGGAGTCCGGCAGCGTCAGCGTCACCAGCGCCCGATCCTCGTCAAACACGTCGGGCATGGCGTCGGTGCGGATGCGCGTGGCGTCCATCGCAGCCTCGAGCGCGGCGGTGTAGCGCTCCATGCCCAGGTTTTTGAGCACCCAGGGCAGCAGCTCGCTGAGCTGGGCGTAGTCGGTATCGGGCGTCATCGAGCAGTCCACCGCGAACCAGAAGGCGCGGGCCTCCTCGAGCGTCATGCCGCCGTTCACGCACAGCCGATAGGCCACGCTGTTGAGCAGCGAAGAGTTGTTATGCACGCCGCCACGGTCGTTGAGATCCGTCGGCGCCTTGACCTTGGGCACGTAGTGGATGTCCCAGGCGTATTCCGGCTGGGCATAGCGATGGGGATCGCTCATGCTGCGCACGGGCGTCCCGCTGTGCTCGCCCAGCGTCCAGACCGTGTCCTCCGTCGCGCCGCACAGCATTTCGCAGAGGTTGCCCTGAATGTCGCTGATGGCCTCGTTGATGGCGCCGTAGTCGTTCATATAGGCATTGTAGGTCATCACCGAGCTCGTGACGCAGTGGGTGAACTCGTGGCCCAGCACATCGAGGCACTGGGACAGGTCATTGGCCGAGCTGGACAGGAACACCTGCCACCCGTAATACTTCCCGGCGTAGGCGGCGTTGTCCATCGGCTCGTGGTCCCGGTTGCAGAAGTCCCTGAGGATGAGCATGGGCGTTCCCAGCCCGTCGCCGCCCGTCCAGCCGATCTCGTGGTAGTAATCCCACGCCCGGCAGTAGTTGTACAGCGCCAGCAGGCAGTTGTCGTCCCAGCCCGCGTTGTCCTCGCTGGATTCCAGCACCACGTTGCCGCCGTTGTACACGAACTCCCAACAGTCCGCCACGGCGATCCGACGCTCGATGTTGCCCATGTAGAACAGGCCCGTATTCCTGTCGCGCATCAGCGTGACGTCGATCGCCTGCTCGCCGCCGTCCGACAGCTTCACCGTACCGGTGTATTCCACCGGCTCCATCGAATCGAACGCGTACGCGGCGTCAAAGCCGGAGGTGGACGCCTCGTCGCCCGGTACAACGGTGGGCAGGTTGTAGAGGTACTCTCCGTCCATCGTCACATAGTGGGCGAGGTAGGGAAAGTCCGAGCCCTTCTCCTGGCCCATGCCGGGGTTGTCGGTGTACACCGCCCAGACGAAGCGGCTCTCCTCCTTCTCCTCGTCGGAATCGGGGTCGAGCTCCAGGTTCACGGGCAGAATGATCTGCTCGGTGCGCCCCTCAACCAGCTCCGCCCGCGGCATGTTCCCGTCGGCCATGTGCTTCAGCGCCAACGCCTCGGCGTCCTGCGCCGTGATGCCCTCAGCCTCCCGCACGTCCGGAAGCTCGCCCTCCACGCTGCCGACCAGCCCCAGCATGTGGCCGGTGGCGTCCGTCACCACCTTGACCGCGCCGCCGGAGACCGTGGTCTCGGCGTACATCTGTTGGAATACATAGTAGCGGTTGCCGGCGGTATCCGAAAAGTCCCGCCAGGGCTCGAACTGCGTCCGCGCGTCGCCGCCCAGCAGGTCGATCATGCCCTCCAACACCCGCGCCGCGTCGTCCATGCCCATAACGGGAGCGGCGGCGCACGCGCCGTCCACGAAGGTCACGTGGCCATCGTGGAAACGGGCCGTCGCGCCGAGGGCCTCCAAATCCTCCGGCGTCAGCTGCGCCGGAGTGGCCTTCGCCGCCTCGGACAGGGAGGCGCAGCCGCCAAACAGCATCAGCGCGGCCAACGCAGCGCTGAGCCAAGACTTCCATCTTCTCTTCATAACCGTTCACACCCCTTCTTGATGGGATCCCCTGTCCCCGACAGAAACGCCTTGCTCACCGCCGCGTAGATCAGATAGGTGATCAGCGTTCCGAAGCACACGTCCGTGAGAAAGTGGTTGGTCATGTGGATGCGGTTGTAGCCGTAGATCACAACGAAAACGCACGCCGCGATAAAGCAGCGCAGGTTCCTCCCCTCGCTCCGTTTTTTCGTCACGTCCGCGAGCATCGGCAGCGCGAACATCATGCTTGCGATGGTCATGTTGCCGCTGGGCCAGGACTTGAAGCCATCGTCGCTGCCGGCGAGGTTCGGAATCATCTGCCACCAGTTGCGGAAAGCGGCCTTCGGGTCCTCCAGCGTGATCAGGTACTTGTAGCGCGGGCGGGAGCCGACCTGCTTGAGCCACAGGTTCACATTGTCCGCCGTGATGCCGGCCACCAGGATCGCCGCGCCGACGGCAATGAGTTTGTCTGGGTTGCTGTCATCCAATAGGCGCACCATCACAAGCGGCACCCAGGCGTACAATACCACCCAGAACAGCCAGCTTATGACCGACAGCAGCGGCGAGGATTCCCCCGCCACATAGCCCAGCAGCGCGCGCACGTTTTTGCCGTTGTAGCTGTTGGAGTAGTATACCGCCATAAACAGGCCCAGCATCAGCAGCGTCCACGCCAGCATGCTGTAGCGCGGGCCTTTCTTCCGCAGCCCGACGAACAGGCAGGCTCCCGCGGCCGGATACAGGCAGTAGGAGAACCAGGAGCCGTAGGTGGCGAAGAACGCGCCGAGGTCGGTCTTGTTCGCCAGCGCCACGTTGATGGAAAAGTCGCAGAACGATCCTATGACGATGCCCAGCAGGCAGGTTGCGACGACCGCCCGGAAACAGGTCGCCGGGACGGCCATGATGGTTTTCTTGTTCATCTCTGTATCCTCCGTCGGGTTTTAATGCTTTTCGGTTATCCTCGATCGTATGCTCGCCGAAATCACTTTCATAGAAGGTCATCGATGCGCATCAGTTTTGCTTTTCCGCAGGAAGCGCACCGCTCAACGCCTCATACCACCGGACGGCCCGCTCGATCCATCCGGCCATGCACATGCCCGTCCCGTCGGCAAAGCCATGCCCGCCGGAGGGGCCGGCCTCCAGCCTGCAGGGGATCCCGTGCCGCTGCAGGGCCCGCTGCAAGAGGCGGGAGTGCTCCGGGTTGACCAGCTCGTCCGTCTCGGTCAGGAAGATCGCGCAGGGCGGGAAGGACTCCGCGTGATCGGGAATCTCAAAGGGCGAATGGATCGCGGTTTCGACGTCGCATCCAAAGAGCACGAGGTCAAAATCGTCATCCTCGTCGTCCGCTTCTCCCGCCCAATCCTCACGGTTCAGCTTCCAGCTCACCACCGGATACACCGGGAAGACGGCCTGGGGCTTGGGCAGGCCGTGGAAGGCAAAGCCCTTCTCGGGCACATTCCACAGGCACACCAGATAGCCGCCCGCCGAGAAGCCGCAGGTGATATAGCGCCTCCAATCCACGTTGAACACATCCGCCCGGTCCCGGATCAGCGCGATGGCCCGGGCGAAGTCGCCCATCTCCCGCTCCAGCAGATGATCGTCCACCGCCACCTGATAGGTCAGTATGAACACGTTGTAGCCCAGGCGGTTGAACTGCGCCGCCACCGGCCAGCCCTCCGTCAGGTTCCACACGTTCACAAACCCGCCGCCCGGCACCAGCAGTATGTAAGGCCTGCTGGCCGCGTCCTCCGCCGGGGAGGGCAGCCACACCAGGTTTGCGCCCGTCCTGGCCGGGTCCGCTTCGCATTCGGCCTGCGTATACAGCGGATAATACCATTCCCCGCGCTTCGCCGCCTGAAACAGCGTTTCAAACCCCGCCGCAAGATCGCCGCCAAAGCAGTCTTCTCTCAGCTGCTCCAGGGATTTTCCCCACTTCTCGTCCTTCGACAGATCCATCTTCCGAATGGCGTCCGGCGCGATCCTTTCGATCAGCGGATCGGACAGCAGCTCGCCCAGCGTCTTTCTCTCGTCGATCATGGTCTTGCCCTCCTTCATCCGTCATTCCGGGACAGCATCGTCCGCTTCGCGCGGTTCAGCTTCGTCAGGTAGAACGCGAAGCAGGCGGCGGCGAACACCGCGCCCACCGGGTAGCCGACGCCCGCGCCCAGCTTGAAGCCCTCGTTCGCCATCAGTATGTAGGTCATCGACACGGCGGACATGAACGCCGCGGGCAGCGCGGTCACGAGGCTCGTCATCTTGTTGGCATGTGTTTTCAACAGGTACGCCGTGGCGACCCACAGGGAGATCATCGCCAGCGTCTG
>JAFYBB010000222.1 GCA_017540445.1 Clostridia bacterium
ACGACATAGGCCGGCACGCCCTCCGATTTTGCCAGGTCCATTCTCAGATTGCGCAGGACTTCATACAGGCTGTTGTCTGCGACGACGGGCTGCGCGCCTTTTCTGCGCTTTTCAACGGGTTTTGCCGTCTGTTCAGGGCGCGCGGCGTATGTCACCCGCTCCTTGCCCCGCAGCACAGCCCACGCTCGTTCCGTGGTGAAGAGCACCGGATAACTGCCAGCGGTTTGCGTCAGATAGCCCTGTTCCGTCAGCACATCGATGTATTCCCGGATTTTCATGCGGTCGGTATCTCTCATGATGCCATAGGTGGGCAGAGCGTCCAAGCCCAGCTGAAGGACGCGCTGCTCGCCGCTGCCGTGAAGCATCCTGACGATCAGCGTTACACCCAAGCCGCTCGGATAGCGCCGCTCAACGCGGGCCACCGCGGACAGTATCTTCTGCGCCGGCACCGTGATGTCCACCTGACGCTTCTCGCCGACGCAGTTCCCGCAGTTGTCGCAGCGCTCCGGGGCGTCCTCGCCAAAATAGCGCAGGAGATAGTGGCGGAAGCATCCGCCCGTCTTGCAGTAGCCCGTCATGCGGCGCAAGCGCTCCATATCCCGGGCGTAAACGGTTGCGCGCTCTTCTTCGGAAAGCGCCTCGTTCTCCGTTGAGTTGTTGATGAGGTATTTTGCCGTCTGAACATCCCCGGCGGAAAAGAGCAGCACGCACTGTGCCGCGGCGCCGTCGCGCCCGGCGCGCCCGGCTTCCTGATAGTAGCTCTCGATGTTCTTGGGCATGTTGTAGTGCAATACGAAACTGATGTTGGACTTGTCGATGCCCATCCCGAAGGCGTTGGTCGCCACCATCACGCGGCGGCGGTCATACACAAAATCCTCCTGATTCTGGCGGCGCTCCTCGTCGGGAAGCCCGGCATGGTAGCGCGTGGCGGAGATGCCGCTCTGGATCAGCTTTTGACAGACCTGATCGACCGACTTGCGCGTCGCGCAATAGACGATGCCGGCCTGCCCGTCATGCTCCCGAATGTAGTCCAGCACACGGCCGAACTTGTCGCGGGGCTTCTCCACGTCAAAGAACAGGTTGGGCCGATCGAAGCCCGTCGTCACGCTCAAGGGATTTTGCAGCTCCAGGAGCTTCACAATATCCGCTTTCACCATATCGGTGGCCGTGGCCGTAAAGGCCGCGATCACGGGGCGCTTCGACATGCTCTTGATGTATTTGGCAATGTCCAGGTATTTGGGGCGAAAATCCTGTCCCCATTGCGACACGCAGTGCGCCTCGTCAACGGCGATCAGGGGTATTTGAATATTCGTTGACAGCGCCAGAAAATCGGATGTCAGCAGGCGCTCCGGGGCCACATACAGTATCTTGTATTTGCCCTGGCCCGCCAGATAGAAAGCCTCCGCATATTCCTGGGGCGACAGCATGGAATTGATGAAGGCCGCCGGGATGCCCATGGCGGTCAGCGCCGCCACCTGATCCTTCATCAGTGAGATGAGCGGCGAAACCACCAGCGTCATGCCGGGCAGCATGATGGCCGGAAGCTGGTAGCACACCGATTTGCCCGCGCCCGTCGGCATGACGACCATGACGTCCCGACCGGCAAGGATCGCGTCGATCAGCGGCTTCTGACCGTCGCGAAAGCGATCATGGCCGAAGTAATGCTTGAGCAGTTTGACTTCATCCACCCTGTCTTTCACTCCCATCCAAGTGTTTCGAAATCATTATAACATGCATTCAATGTTTTTCATAGAGATGGATCAATGCGGGCGCACAGTGAAACAGCGCGGCTCCGGAAGCCAGTAGGATTCCGGGGCCGCGCTGTTTCAGTTACCGCATGTCCTGCGGGCGCTCAGGTGTAGAGCCTGACCAGCGCGACGCCGTTGGGCGGCAGGCGGAACGAGACCTCGCCCGCCTTGACCTCCAGCGCCTCCGGGATCACCGCGCTCTGGGCGATCAGGCGCTGGAGCTGCTCGTCGGTGGGATAGTCCGGGCTGCCCATCTCCACCCACAGCGGGTAGGCGTTGGCGTGGGTGTCGTCGATGCGCAAAATCTCGGCGCGGCTTATGGCGGCGCCCTCCAGCTTCAGCGTCACATCCTCGGCCACCGGCGGGTGCTCCAGCACGTCGTGGTTGTACGCCAGCGCGGACACCACGCCGCGCTCCTCCGTGGCCACCAGGCCCACGGTGCCCTGTTCGGGCTGCGTCGCCAGCCGCTCCTCACCCAGGCTGTGCATCAGCTGGAACGTCCGGTAGACCGGCTTGGGAATGCCGTGGAGCGTCAGCAGGCCAAAGCCGCCGTGGAACTCGCCGGGCCGCTGGCCGTTCTCCTCGAATATGTCGGAGAAGGTCCAGAAGCTGTAGACATCGACGAGCCCCGCGTTGTCGATCAGCGCCTTGGCCACGAAGGCGGCGCTGTAGGGAACGTCGTGCCGCAGGTCCATGTCGTTGGCGGAGGTGTTCCACTCGGTGTAGTACAGCGGATACGCCCCGGCCTCCTGCCTGGCCTTCTTCAGCATCATCGTCAACACGCCGCGGCGATGGGTGTTCGCGGTCTTGGCCAGCTCCGGGTCGCCGGATTGGAGCTTGGCAAAGTAATCCTCCAGGGACATGTCGGTGTTCCACAGCGGGTCGTCCGTGGGGTAGTGATGGGTGCTGATGAAGTCCAGCGGCACGCCGGCGTCCTCGCAGTGGCGGATCATGTCCGGGATCCAGGCGTTGATGGCCGTGGCCGGGCCGCCCACCCGCAGGCCGGCGTCCACGCCCTTGATGGCCCGGGCGGTGTGGTCGTAGAGTTCAAAGTAATCCGCCTGCGTGCCCTCGTAGAAGTAGGCCAGGTTCGGCTCATTCCACACCTCAAAGAACCACCTGCGCACCTCGTCCAGGCCGTAGCGGTCCACCAGGTGGGCCGTCAG
>JAFYBB010000223.1 GCA_017540445.1 Clostridia bacterium
CGGTGGCCTCGATGTTCTCGGCCTTCTTCACGGCCTCCAGCACCAGCTGGCCCAGCACGCGCTCCTTCGCCTGGGGCTTGTACATGTCGCGCACCTGCTCGCGGGTCTGGCCGGTGTACTTGAAGTAGTCGTCCAGCTTCACGCCCTGGTACATCATGCGCATCTCCATGTCGCGCATCATGGTGTCCACCTGGTCCTCGATCATGGCGTCTGGGATGTCCACCTTGGCGTTATCGCACACGGTCTCGATGACCTCGTTCTCAAACGCGGTCTCGCCGCGCTCGTCGGCGGCCTTCTCCAGGTTGGCGCGGATCTCGGCCTTGTACTCCTCGACGGTGTTGGCCGTCTCAGAGGCCTCGGTGACGAAATCGTCGTCCAGCGCCGGGGTCTCCTTCTCGCGGATGCCGTTGACCTTCACCTTGAACACCACGGGCTTGCCCGCCAGCTCCTCGGCGTGGTACTGCTCGGGGAAGGTGACGTTCACGTCCAGCTCGTCGCCGACCTTCGCGCCCACCAGCTGATCCTCAAAGCCGGGGATGAAGCTGCCGGAGCCCAGGATCAGCTCGTGGTTCTGGGCGGTGCCGCCGTCGAACTGCGTGTCGCCGTCGAAGCCGGCGTAGTCGATGTTCACCTGGTCGTCCAGCTTGGCGGCGCGGTCGGTGACCTCCACCCAGCGGGAGGCGCGGTCGCGGGCGCGCTCGATCTCGGCATTCACGTCGTCGTCGGTGACCTCGTCCACGGTCTTGACCAGGCCCAGGTGCTTATACTCGCCCAGCTCCACGTCGGGGCGCACGAACACCTCGACGGTGAACTTCAGCTCCTTGCCGCGGCCGATCTGCTCCACGTCCAGCTCCGGGCGGTCCACGGCCTGCACGCCGTGCTCCTTCAGCGCCTCGCGGTAGATCTCGGGGAAGATGGCGTCCAGCGCGTCCTCGTAGAACACGGCCTCGCCGTAGTGGTTCTCGATGACCCGCATCGGGGCCTTGCCCTTGCGGAAGCCGGGAATGTTGATGCGGCCCTTCAGCTTGTTATAGGCGGTCTTCAGGCCCTCGTCGAACTTCTCCGGCGCGACGACGAAGCCGATCTTGACTTTGTTGGATGACAGCTTTTCAAAAGTGGTTGCCATGGAAAATCCTCCTGATTCGCTTCAATTACATATTTATCCACAATGCAGACACCAGTTTATCACACGCCCCGGGGGTTTGCAACATGGATAGGTAAATTCCTCTTTAGAAAATATAGAAGCAAAATCCAAAACCAAGTTGACAGAATATCACTTCTCCCATATAATTGGGACAAACACTCGAACGGGCCGTCCGATCGACCGGGCGACGGCGCGCCGGGGAAGGGGCGTATACAGATGGGCAACTATCGCAATTTCAGGCTGGCGACCTACTTCGTCGCCCACGCGGCGGCGCGGATCACGCGGGATGAGCTGGAGGCGCAGCTGGCGTTCATCGAGAAGCACCTGCGGCTGGACAGGGTGTACCTGGAGCCCTGGCGCGGCGAGCTGGCGAGTCACGAGCAGATCGAGATGTGCCGCCGGGTCTTCCGGGCCCACGGCATCGAGGTGGAGGGCGGTCTGACCACCGTCATCCCCACGCCGGAGGGCGCCGCGCCCAAGCAGCGCCTGTTTGAGACCTTCTGCTACAACGACCCGGCCATGCGCTCGAAGCTGCGGGAGGTCAGCGCCTTCATCGGCACGCACTTCGACGCGTTCATCATCGACGACTTCTTCTTCACCGGCTGCTGCTGCGCCGACTGCGTGCGCCAGCGCGACGCCTTCAATAAATCCCACGGCATTGCGGACGGCAGCTGGCAGGCCTACCGGCTGGACCTGATGAAGCGCGTGAGCGTCGAAGACGTCATCGCCCCGGCGAAGGCCGCCAACCCAAATTGCAAAATCACCATCAAGTACCCCAACTGGGCGGAGAGCTATCAGGAGACGGGCTACAACCCGGCCGGGCAGCGCAAGCTGTTAGACATGCTCTACACCGGCACCGAGACCCGGGACCCGGTGACCACCGACCAGCACCTGCCCCGGTACCTGTCTTTCTCGCTGATGACCTATTTCGAGAACATGTGGCCCGGCCACAACGGGGGCGGCTGGTTCGACACCTTCGACAGCCACGTCACCGAGCACTATCTGGAGCAGGCGTACCTGACCGCCTTCTCAAAGCCCCGGGAGCTGATGCTGTTCTGCTTCCAGTCGCTGGTGGACAACATGTACACCCCGGCGCTGGGCTTCCAGCTGGACAGGCTGGACGCGGTTCTGGACCGGGCGGGCAATCCCGTGGGCATCGCCTGCTACCTGCCCGACGACAGCCAGGGCGAGGACAACGTGCAGGACTTTCTGGGCATGGTGGGCCTGCCCGTGGTGTGCACGCCGTATTTCCCGGAGAACGCGGACCAGATCCTGCTGACCCGGGCCTCGGCCTGCGACCCGGACGTGGTGGATAAATTGGAGGCCTGGCTCATGCGCACCGGCGGCGACGCCATGGTGACCACGGGCTTTCTCGAGGCCACGATGGATAAGGGCGTGCAACGGCTGACCTCGGTGCGGCTGCGGGGCCGCAGGGTGACCTGCGACCGCTACCGCGTGGAGGGCGATTCCCCCGAGGGCCGCACGGCATGCCTGTTCCCGCGGGGCGAAAAGCCCGTCACCCTGCCGGTGGCGGAGTTCAGGAACAACGCCACCTGGGCGGTGGTCAAGGCGTCTTGCGGCGAGGAGAGCTACGGAATCCTCCTGCGCGATCCCTATGGCGACGGCAGGCTGTGGACGCTGGCCGTGCCCGACGCCTATCCGGATTTTTACCACATGCCCGCCGGGGCGCTCTCCCGCGTCCGCCAGGCCATGCCGGTGAACGGCATGTGGCTGGAGGGCCCGGCCCGCGTCAGCCTGTTCGTCTACGACAACGACACCTGCGTGATCTACCCCTACGTGATGGAGGGCGTGCAGCGCACGGTGGTCCGCCTGCACGTGAAGGGCGCGAAGGCGCTGACCGCCTTCGGCGAACCCGGCGGCAGGGAAAGGCGGATCGAGCCGCTGTACACAAAGAACGGCGAGGCGGTGTTCGAGCTGTCCGCCATGCCGGGGCGGTATGTGCTGTACCAGGCGGAGCGGTAAAAGAGTACTGCCGATTGCAGAACAGCAGCCTCGCTTCAGCGATTTGGAAGAACAGGTCAATTTCGATGAGGAGCTGAGCTTGCGATGAAACGACGCGCACTGAGATGGATTGCCGGCATACTGGCGCTGACGATGTTGACGTCTTTTGTCGGCGTAGCGGAGGATTCACCGATCGTCGGGGAGGTCTTTCCGGAGATCGAAATGGAGCTGTCGGAGGAAGCCGAGGCGTCTGGCGAGCTTGGCACGATGGACCTGATGGCCCCGGAGATATACGTTCCCGAGGAGGACGCGGACATACTGTCCGAGACGCCCGCAGCGACCGAGCCCGCCGATTCTGTTTTGCCCGAGGCGGAAGAGGACGTGGCAAAAGCGGCCGCGAAGGCCTCCGAAACGAAACTGACGTTGGGGGTAAAGGATACCTGTGCCCTGAACGTGAAGAAGCTGGCGAAGGGTAAGACGGTCACCTTCAAAAGCTCGAAGCCGCAGGTGGCCGACGTGAATGGAAAGGGCCTTATATCGGCCGGGAAGCAAGGCGAGGCCACAATTACATGCTTCGCGGGCAAGAAAAAGCTCGCGGAATACAGGGTGACGGTGCTGGCGGCGCCGAAAAAGGTGAGCTTCGCTGAAAAGAAGCTGATTCTCGGCGTGAAGGAAAAGGTCACGGTCACGCCCAGGCTGCCGAAGAACACGGCGGCGAGCTTTTCATATTCCGTGAAGGACAAGAAGATCGCCACGGTGACGCAGGACGGCGTGATCAAGGGCGTCAAGAAGGGCAAGACGACGGTGACGGTCACGACCCACAACGGCAAGAGCGCCAAGCTGACCGTACAGGTGCTTGCCGCGCCGAAAAAGGTGACGATGAACCAGAAGACGGCGACGGTGAAGCAGGGGAAGACGCTGAAGCTGAAGGCGACGCTGCCGAAAAACACGGCGTCCTGGCTGACGTGGAAGAGCAGCAACGCTTCCGTGGCGACGGTGAGCGACGCGGGCGTTGTGAAGGCGGTTTCCGAGGGCAAGGCAAAGATCACGGTGAGCACCTTCAACGGGAGGAAGGCGACCTGTACTGTGACGGTGGGTCCGGCTTTCGATCCCATTGGTCCGGATTCCCCGGCGAAGGATGTCCGCAAGGTTCAGAAGCTGCTGGTATCCCTGGGACTGCTGCAAAAGAAGAGCGTAACCGGAGTGTATGATTACGAAACGCAAAACGGGGTGGTTTACTTCCAGCAGTGGGCTCCGCTGATGGGCCTGTATGACGGCATAACGCCGACAGGCTCGGTGAATGCGGCGACGCTGGCGGCCATGAAGGATTGCACGGCCCGTGGCATCAAGCTGGGGGACGCCTCGCAGGCGGACGAGCGGTCCGACGCCATGTACCTGGACGACAGTGTGTACGACGCAGTGGCCTTAGCGGAGGAAATGGCAGGCATGGATGTGGCCCAGGAGACAGCCGCGGCCATGTGCTTTGACCTGTACCCCACGCAGGACGTTGAGGACCCGACCCTTGCAGAATCCTTGGAGAACATTAACGCTCTGCAGGTCTCCCTGCAGGAAACGATGGCGAAATATGACGAACAGCTGGATCAGGCGTCGAGCCAGCTGGAGCAGATCGCCCAGGCTACGGCGGAATGCGTGATGAACTATGCCGACGACGCCGTAACGATCACGAACGGGGATTTATCCTATAGCATCTCAACCTATGGCCTGGAGGCGTTGGACAGAGATTTCACGGTGCATTCCGTGACCACGAACAAGGCGCAGGACGCGGTGCTGATGCAGGCCAGGCAGGGCAGCGATACGTTCTGGATCAGGATGGATGCCAAGGGCATCGCCGTGCTGAACGCAGAGCAGGCGAAGGCCCTGCTCAAGAGCTTCGACAGCCCGTTGACGCCCAAGGCGGCGAAAAACCAGGTGGGAACGTTCCAGAAGCTGCTGGACTTCCTGGACGAATGGGGGACGAGGATAGAGGACGCCGCCTCGCTGCTGGAGATAAAGCTGACGATCATGGAGAAGGAGGCGGAGGAAGCGCTTCGCATCGCCCAGGAGGCGGAGGACGCGGCCTATCCCTGGAAGGAGCTCTATGCGATAAACCCTGAAGCGGAGGAGATCCGGAACTTTGCCTTTGACGTCTACGAACGCGCACGCAACAACAGGGTCGCGGCGAACAATGCCCTGAAGGCCGTCAGGAATTTTACAAAGCTTTGGGGCAAGATCAATCCGCTGGTCACCATTGCGGGCATACTCGGAAATGTAAGATCGGCGGGAAAGCTCATTAAGATCTATAACCACGGGCATCCGACCGAAGAGGATCTGAAGATCCCGAACAAGAAGAGAATCGCGGAGCAGATCAACGGGAATGTCATCAAGGCCCTGGGCCTGTTGACTGCGGATGCAGGCATGGGCATACTGGACCTGTGCTCCAAGCTGGATACGATTCTCACGCCCGTGGCCGTGCTGATCCCCTCCGGTACGCTGGTGAAGCTGGGGATCAAGGTCACACTGGAGGGCGCGAAGAAGGCGATCAAGGTCGCGCTGGTCAAGGCCGGCGTGTCCGCTGCGGTAGGTCACGCGGCC
>JAFYBB010000224.1 GCA_017540445.1 Clostridia bacterium
AAGCCCGCGGCGGGCTACGTCGTCACCGAGGGCACGGCGCTGGCCAACCCCTACTGGCAGTACTCCCGCGACAAGATCGCCTGCGAGGACTTCCTGATGCGCGTCTACCGGGAGGAGGGTTTCCCGGTGACCATCGTGCGGCCCAGCCACACCTACGACGAGCGCAGTGTGCCCCTGGGCGTGCACGGCAATAAGGGCAGCTACCAGGTGGTCAGGCGCATGCTGGAGGGCAAGCCCGTCATCATACAGGGCGACGGCACCAGCCTGTGGACGATGACCTTCAACGCCGACTTCGCCGTGGGCTACACCGGGCTGATGGGCAACCGCCACGCCATCGGCGAGGCCTTCCAGATCACCGGCGACGAGACGCTGACCTGGAACCAGATCTACGCCACCATCGCCGACGCCCTGGGCGTTGAGCTGAAGGCCTGCCACGTGTCCAGCGAATTCCTGGCCGCCGTGGGCGCGCCCATGGGCTACGACTTCACCGGCAGCCTGATCGGCGACAAGGCGGAATCCGTGGTGTTCGACAACAGCAAGCTGAAGCGGGCGGTGCCGGACATGCGCACCCGGGTGCGCTTCGACCAGGGCGTGCGCATCGCGCTGGACTACGTGCTGTCCCACCCCGAGTGCCAGGTGCCGGACCCCGAGTTCGACGCCTGGTGCGACCGGGTGATCGACGCGCTGGAGCGCGCCAAGGCGGCGTTTTGACGGAGGGCCGAGCCATGCCCCGCAGCTTTACGCCGGCCCAGCAGGCCCAGCGCAGCATCCAGAAGAAGTACAGGAAGGAGCTGTGGACGCCCTTCGTGCTGGCCGTCAAGCGCTACGCGCTGATCCGGGAGGGCGACCGAGTGGCCGTGTGCGTGTCCGGCGGCAAGGATTCGATGCTGCTGGCGAAGCTGATGCAGCTGCTTCAGCGCGTCAGCGACGTGCCCTTCGAGGCGCGCTACCTGGTGATGGACCCGGGCTACAGCGCCGCCAACCGGCAGAGGATCGAGGCGAACGCCCGGTTGCTGGACGTGCCGGTGACCATCTTTGAAAGCGACGTGTTCTCCGTGGCCAACGCGGCGGAGGAAAACCCCTGCTACCTGTGCGCCCGCATGCGCCGCGGGCACCTGTACAGCCAGGCCCGGGCGCTGGGCTGCAACAAGATCGCCCTGGGGCACCACTTCAACGACGTGATCGAGACCACCGTGATGGCCATGCTCTACGGCGCGCAGCTGCAGGGCATGATGCCGAAGGTGCGCAGCGCGAACTTCCCGGGCATGGAGCTGATCCGCCCGCTGTACTGCGTGCACGAGGAGGACATACTGGCCTGGAAGCGATACAACCACCTGGAGTTTCTGCAGTGCGCCTGCCGCTTCACCGAGAACCTCGCCGACGGCGTCGGCGCGTCCAAGCGCCAGGAGGTCAAGCGCCTGCTGAAGACCCTGCGCCGCGACAACCCCGACGTGGAAAAGAGCGTGTTCAACGCCATCCACGCCGTCTGCCTGGACACCTTTCCCGGGTGGAAGACGAAGGGGGAGGCGCACAGCTTCTTGGAGTGGTACGATTCATGACAGACAGCGCCCCGTCCGGAACGGACGGGGCGCTGTCTGTCATGTGAAAGATCATCCTTCGACGGTCAGCTGGACAAAGGCGCCGTCGTCCTTGCGGAAGGCATAGCGCTCCAGCACCTCGCCGCCGGCGGAGGCGACCTTCAGCGTCATGACGAAGCAGTCGATCTCGCCCCCGTCGACGGCGACGGTCCCGGCGGGGAAGGCGTTTCGCAGGGCCTCGGGCGTTGTGCGCTGGCGGATGGCGTCCAGCAGCGCCCGGGCGTCGTCGGAGAGCGCCGCGTCGATGTCGTAGCCCATCGCGGCCAGCAGCACCAGCACCTGCTCCCGCGCGGTCAGCCGGGCCAGCTGCTCGGCCTCATCGGCGTCCAGCACCCGGTCGATGTCCGCGAGCTTCACCGCATCGTCGGGGTCAAGGACCTCCAACACGGCCTTCAGCGCCTGGCCGGCGATCCGGTTCCGGGGCGCGGAGGGGCCGCCCGCCGAGCCGGCCTGGGCGCCGCTGGCGTCTTCGGCGGCGAGCGCTTCGGCGTCCTCCGCGACTTCCCCGGCGTCCTTGCCGACCGCGCCGCCGGAAGCGCCGTAGGCGGATATGCCGGTCGCGTAGCTGATCTTCGTGTCGACGCTCGTGATGCCGCTGGAGACGTATTCCAGCGCCTTGTCGGTGTACAGGATGCCGTCGATCCCGTATTCGCACATGATGCAAACGCCGTCCTCGAAGCGGTGCGGCTCGGTCGACACCTCTTCGCCGACGCGCTTGCCGGAGCCCAGCGTGCCGTCCTTGAGCACCGGGTAATCCCAGGTCTCGCTGATCTTCTCGTGGGTCATCTCATCAATGGGCGCGTAGATCACGTCGGTCCTTTGTTCGGCCCCGGCGACGGCTGTCGCAAAAAGCAGCGCCGCGCAGATCAACAGCACAAGCAGCTTCTTCATCGGTGCTTCCTTCCTTTCCGCTTCCCGAAGGTCTTTCCCACATTATACCAGACGGGCGCTCCCCCGTGGTTACGAAAGCGTTACGATCCGCCCGGGCCGGCGTCGGGTTTCATGGTGATTTTATCTTCATTTCATGTGCGCTTCACACGGACGGACTATGCTGTAGCGGGCATGGATGGGCAGGCCGCTGAACACAGGCGAGGGCGAGGGCGCCCGGAGAGGAACCATGAGGATAGGATTGGACATCGGCTCCACGACGATCAAGGCCGTGGTGCTGGACGACGCGGGAGAGATCGTGTTTCGCCGCTACGAGCGCCACCGCGCGCGCATCGCGATGCTCTGCGAGGTGCTGCTGCACGCGGTGATGACCGCGTTCCCGGGCGAGAAGTTCAGGCTGGGCATCTCCGGCTCGGCGGGCATGGGGCTGGCGGAGGCGCTGGACATCGATTTTATGCAGGAGGTCTACGCAACCCGCGTGGCGCTGAAGAAGCTGGCGCCCCGGGCGGACGTGGCCATCGAGCTGGGCGGCGAGGACGCGAAGATATTGTTTCTCGGGGGGCCTTCCGGAGGGGCCGGACCTTCCGGCGGGGCCGGGTTGGAGGTGCGCATGAACGGCACCTGCGCCGGCGGCACCGGGGCCTTCATCGACCAGATGGCCACGCTGATGGACGTGCCGGTGGAGCAGCTGGAGGCGCTGAGCGCATGCCACGAGCGCAGCTACGCCATCGCCTCGCGCTGCGGCGTGTTCGCCAAGTCGGACATACAGCCCCTGCTGAACCAGGGGGCGCGCAAGGAGGACGTGGCCCGAAGCATATTCGAGGCCGTGGCCGGGCAGACCATCGCGGGCCTGGCCCAGGGCCGGGAGATCGCCGGGAACGTGGTGTACCTGGGCGGCCCGCTGACCTTCTTTCCCCAGCTGCGGGACTGCTTTGACAAGGCGCTGGGCATACGGGGCGTCCACCCCGAAGACGCGCTGTACACGGTGGCCGTCGGCGCGGCGATGCAGGCCGGGCGCGAGGCGGACCTGAACGACGTGATCGAGCGCGTCCGCCGCCGCGCCGCCGCCGCGCGCTACGCCGCCTGCCCGCCGCTTTTTTCGGGCCCGGAGGAATACGAGGCCTTCCGCGCGCGCCACGCCCGCGCCAGGGTGGAGACCGTGGCCCGGCCCGGCTACGACGGCGAGGCGTACATCGGCATCGACTCCGGCTCCACCACCGTCAAGGCGGTGGCCGTGGACCGGGACTTCAACCTGCTGAAGACCGCCTACATGCCCAACAGGGGGAACCCGCTGCCGGCGGTGCGGGACTTCCTGCGCGAATTCTACGCCGAGTACCCGAACGCCGCCGTGGCCGGGGCTGGGGCCACTGGCTACGGCGAGGCGCTGGTGAAGACGGCCTTCCGGCTGGACTGCGGCGTGGTGGAGACGGTGGCCCACTTCATGGCCGCCCGGCGCCTGCAGCCGCAGGTGGACTTCATCATCGACATCGGCGGGCAGGACATCAAGTGCTTCCGCATCGCAGGCGGCGCCATCGACGACATCTTCCTGAACGAGGCCTG
>JAFYBB010000225.1 GCA_017540445.1 Clostridia bacterium
CCGCACCATGCAGCCGCTCTTAACCATCACCATCGGCATGCTGATCTATCTGGCGCTTTCCTACATCATATTCGGCCTGTTTGCGCTGTCGGATAAGCTGAAGGAGAGAGCGCATACGACGACTTGAATGAAAAACAGGAGAGGGAGGCATTTCAAAATGAGCCTGATCGAGGTGAAGGGCTTGAGAAAGTCCTTCGGTCGTCTGGAGGTTTTGAAGGGCGTCGATCTGACCGTGGAGCAGGGCGAGCGCATCGCCATCATCGGCGGCAGCGGCTGCGGCAAGAGCGTGTTCCTGCGCTCGCTGTGCCTGCTGGAGAAGCCGGACGCGGGGCAGGTATTCATCGACGGGAAGGAGATCACCGCCGCGAAGGGCGGGCAGGTGGACGAGATTCGCCGCAGCATGGGCATGGTGTTCCAGAAATTCCACCTGTTCAGCGAAATGGACGTGATGGACAACCTGTGCCTCGCGCCCACGCGCATCATGAAAATGTCCCGCGACGCGGCGGAGCAGAAGGCCATGGAGTTGCTTGCGCAGGTCGGCCTCGCCAGCCGCGCCCACGCCTGGCCAACAGTGCTCTCCGGCGGCCAGCAGCAGCGCATCGCCATCTGCCGCTGCCTGATGATGGAACCGAAGGTGATGCTGTTCGACGAGCCGACCAGCGCCCTGGACCCCACGATGGTGGGCGAGGTGCTGGCCGTGATCCGCATGCTGGCCAAGCGGGATCTGAGCATGCTGATCGTGACCCACGAGATGAACTTCGCCCGCGAGGTGGCCAGCCGCGTGCTGTTCTTCGCCGACGGCGGCATCTACGAACAGGGCACGCCCGCGGAGATCTTCGACGCGCCGAAGCGGGAAAAGACGATTTCCTTTATCAACAAGATCAAGTACTTTACCTACGAGATCACCCGCCGCGACTTCGACCTGATGCAGATGCAGGGCGGCATCCAGAACTTCGGGGAAAAGTACGGCCTGGACCAGAAGCACACCTACCGGCTGCAAATCTGCTGTGAGGAACTGATCTACGAGCTGCTGGACCGCTGCTACCCCAATCGGGACGATGTGGACCTGAAGCTGACGGTCACCCACGCGGAAGCCGACGGCACGACGAAGATCGACATCGACTGCGGCGGCGCGGCCTACAACCCCTTCGAGCAGGCGGAGGAGGACGTCCTTAGCGTGACGATCCTGAAGAACATGTCGAAACGGCTGGAGTACCGGTGGGAAAACGACCGCAACATCATCGACATTGCCCTGTAATTCCCAAGGCAAAGGAAAACGCCTGGCGGCATTTCCAGATATTATGAGGAGGTATTTCTATGAAGAAGTTCATAACTCTGACCCTGGCGCTGATGCTTGCGCTGACCGTGTTCTCACTTTCAACGATCGCAGAGGTTCAGAAATACGGCGACATTGGCAGGTTGTCCAAGCTGAACATTACCGAAGATGAATTGAATGATGTGCTCAAGGATATTATGGCTAGCGGCCCATGCAACAAATATGTGTTCTACGATACGATGACCGATATGATCATGGCGCTGCTCAGAGGCGATATCGTCGTGCTGGAAACAGATCGGAATACTGTTAGATATATCGCGTCCAGAAACGATAATATCTTAGAGAAGCCGCCGTACCACAATCCCAATATGCTGCTCTTCGCCATGCTCCTGCGGGAGGATGATGTCGACCTGCGGGATCAGCTTTCCGCGTGCATCGCCGAGATGAACGAGGATGGTACCATCGACGCGATGAAGCAGACCTACATCGAGGACGTTATCACGGGTGAAGACCCTGAACCCGTTGAAGTTCAGGAATTTCCGGGCGCAAGGGCGATCCGGGTGGCTGTGACGGGAGACCGCCCGCCCATGGATTATGTTTCCGCCGGCGGCGAACCGCTGGGCTTCAATACAGCGCTGATCGCTGAAATCGCAAAGCGACTAGAGGTGAACATCGAGATGGTCAACGTGACCTGCGGGGCCAGGGGTATCGCGCTTGCGACCGGCGTCTGCGACATCGTCTTCTGGATGGAAATTGGGGATTTCGAGAACTGGGAAGGCGCAGCTTTCGAGGATCAACCCGAAAACACCGTTGTGACCGAGCCCTACATGTCCGTTTCTCTGTGGCAGGCGGTGCTCGCAGACTCTCCTCTGCTGGATATCGAGCCCCTCTGGAACGCTGAGCAGTAAGCTCTGCAACAGGCGCAATGACACAAAGGCGTCGTTTATCGATGGCAGTGAAATAAAGGAGCAATTCTCCTGAAAAGGATCCCGTGTCGGCGGTTTCTCTGAAGGCCAGCATAATGTTCCATCTAACATCTGATTTTTATTCTGCGTCGAGGAATACTGTTATGGTCAGAATACAAGACGGGATTGCTTTTAGACCAGTTTGTAGTAATCTACTCAGTGGGTAGTAAAGCAGAACCAAGTCAGGCGGTGCAGGCCAGCTACGCTATGGAAAATGCCCCGCCTGTCCCAACAGCAGGTTGAAGCGTATATCGCCGAGTGGAGTGGCAGACCAGTATCCATTGACGTACCAGAAAAAGCCACCACCGGTAAACCCTGGGAAAAAGGTGCAGCGTTTCACCCGGAAGATGTCGATGGCATTCTGCTCATCACCCTGGCAGACGGCACCGACATCAATGCCGGGAATCTCAAGCCGCGTCTGCAAAACCAGATACGGTGGCTGGCCGCTTTTAAGAACCCAGTGTTTTACAAGAACCTCGCTATGGGGATCGCCACCTTTGACGCTCCACGGATTATATCTCGGCAGCGACATCGATTACAGTGGAGAACAGGTATCGTCCCCGGAATACATTGTCAATGTCCTTTGCAATCTCCGAATCATACTCCCGTTATTTTGTGTCCTTCTCGTACTGTTCCATTGTACTTAAAGCACAGCATGGTGATATCGTCAAACTGCTCTGCGCCTGCCACGAAGGCATCGATGCCATCCATGACGTTGGACAGTATCATCTTCGGTTCAGCGCCCGGATCACGGTTCAGGGCTGCCAGCGTGCGCTCCGCTCCAAACAATTCGTTTCGGGCGTTGGTCGCCTCAGCGACGCCGTCCGTATAGACGAACAGGCTGTCGCCCGGGTTGAGATGGAAGCTGTGCTCCCTGAACCGCATGCCCTCCATCGTGGCGACGGCAGGCGAATGGCGGTAGATTTGGAGCTCATACGCTCCGTTCGCCCTGCGCAGCGCGGGATGCTCGTGACCGGCGTTGGTGGCGACGCCCTGGCCTGTACTGATCTCCAGCACGGCCGCCCACACGGTGACGAACAGCTCCGCCTCATTGCCTTCGCACAGCTGTTCGTTGGCGTTCTCCAGCGCCTTGGCTGGGCTCTCGCCGTTCTGCAGATGGGCCCTGATCAGCGCCCGCGCGACCATCATGAACAACGCGGCGGGCACGCCCTTGCCGGAGACGTCCGCCATGACCAGGCCAAGGTGATCGTCATCGATCAAGAAGAAATCGTAGAAATCGCCGCCGACCTCCTTGGCGGGCGTCATGCTGGCGTAGATGTCAAATTCGTTCCGATCCGGGAAAGCCGGGAAGGTATGGGGCAGCACGGAAGCCTGGATGTTCGTCGCCAGCTGCAG
>JAFYBB010000226.1 GCA_017540445.1 Clostridia bacterium
AAGAGGGTGGAGAGCGATTGCGAGGTTTATTTGTGAGGCATTAGGCAATAGGCAATAGGCAATAGGGAGTAGGGGCGCCGTAGCCTTCCCCTTTAGGGGAAGGTGGCAGCGCGTCAGCGCTGACGGATGAGGTCGGCGCCCGCCCGAGAGGGTACAGGGAACAGGGAGTAGGGGCGCCGATGCGGCGCCCGCCCGAGAGGGTACAGGGAACAGGGAGCAGGGGACACAGGGGACATCACGAAAGAAGGGGATTTCATGACGGCGAAGCAGAGGAAGCTCCTGGTCAGGATCATCGTGGCGGCGGTGTTTTTCGTGCCGCTGTATCTGATCTCGGAGGGCTGGGTGGCGGTCACGCTGCCGAAGGCGGCGCTCATCGCGCTGTTCCTGATCCCCTATCTGACGGTGGGCTGGGACGTGCTGCGCAAGGCGCTGCTGGGCATCAAGAACCGGCAGGTGTTCGACGAGTGCTTCCTGATGGCCGTGGCGACGGTCGGCGCGATCGCGCTGGGGGAGTACGGCGAGGGCGTGGCGGTGATGCTGCTGTACCAGGTGGGCGAGCTGTTCCAGAGCGTCGCCGTGGGCAAGAGCCGCCGCAACATCAGCGCGCTGATGGACATACGGCCCGACTACGCCAACATCGTGGGCGAGGACGGCCAGCTGCAGCGCGTGGACCCGGACGATGTGGAGACGGGCACGATCATCGTGATCCAGCCCGGCGAGAAGGTGCCCATCGACGGCGTGGTCGTGGAGGGCGCCTCCGCGCTGAACACCAGCGCGCTCACCGGCGAGAGCAAGCCCTGGGAGGTGGCCGTGGACGACACGGTGCTCAGCGGCAGCGTGAACCTGTCGGGCCTTCTGAAGGTGCGAACCACCGCCGCGTTCGACGAGTCCACCGCCTCGAAGATACTGGACCTGGTGGAGAACGCCGCCTCCCGCAAGTCGCAGTCCGAGAACTTCATCGCCCGGTTCGCCCGGGTGTACACGCCGTTTGTGTGCTTTGCCGCGCTGGCGCTGGCGCTGCTGCCGCCGCTGTTCTGCATGGTCACGGGCGTCGGCATGGCGGGCTACGCCTCGGCGGGGGCCCTGTGGCGGGACTGGCTGCTGCGGGCCTGCTCGTTCCTGGTGATCAGCTGCCCCTGCGCGGTGGTCATCAGCGTGCCGCTGAGCTTCTTCGCGGGGCTGGGCGGCGCGAGCAGCGCGGGCATACTGGTCAAGGGCTCCAATTACCTGGAGACGCTGTCCAAAGTGCGGACGGTGGCCTTTGACAAGACCGGCACCATCACCAAGGGGAGCTTTGAGGTCACCGCGGTGCACCACAACCCCATCGAGGCCCAGCGGGTATTGGAGCTGGCGGCGCTGGCCGAGTGCCATTCGTCCCACCCGATCAGCCTGAGCCTGCGCAAGGCCTACGGCGGCAGGATCGACCAGAACCGCGTGACGGACGTGCGCGAGCTCAGCGGCCACGGCGTGCTGGCGGCGGTGGACGGCGTGCAGGTGGCCGTGGGCAACGAGAAGCTGATGAACCGCGTCGGCGCGGCCTATCTGCCCTGCCACCACACGGGCACGATCATTCACGTGGCCGCCGACGGCGAGTACCTGGGCCACATCGTGATCTCCGACGAGCTGAAGGAGCACGCCAAGGAGGCCGTGGAGGCGCTGCGCCGCGCGGGCGTGCAGCGCACGGTGATGCTCACCGGCGATGCCGCCAACGTGGCCGAGGCTGTGGCGGGCCAGGTGGGCCTGACGGACTTTAGGGCCGGGCTTCTGCCCCAGGACAAGGTGACCTGCGTGGAGGCGCTGATCGACGAGCAGGCGGGCCGCGGCAAGCTGGCCTTCGTGGGCGACGGCATCAACGACGCGCCGGTGCTGTCCCGGGCGGACATCGGCATCGCCATGGGGGCCCTGGGCAGCGACGCCGCCATCGAGGCCGCCGACGTGGTGCTGATGGACGACGACCCGCTGAAGATCGCCAAGGCCATACGCATCTCCCGCCGCTGCCTGCGCATCGTGCGCCAGAACATCGGCTTCGCACTGGCGGTCAAGGCCGTGTGCCTGGTGCTGGGCGCGCTTGGCATCGCGGGCATGTGGATGGCCATCGTCGCCGACGTGGGCGTGATGATACTGTGCGTGCTGAACGCGATACGCTGCCTGTTCGTGAAGCATCTGTAGCCCCCAAAATCAGGGGGACGGTTCTCTGTGTCATTGACACAGAGAACCGTCCCCCTGATTTTGGGAGGTTTCTCTTGACTAATCCGCCGGGAATCGGTATCATGGTTGTGAACAGGCATTCAGTTGCCGGGTCACGTATGTGACAGCGGGGTATATTGCCCGCGGGACAGTCGTAGTATGACGTGTCCCGCGTTTTTTTGTAATTTGCGAAGATGGAAGGGGAGGTTCTCATGGAAGACGCGTCCAGACAGGCGGTTCGCGTGTCGGTGGTCAGCATCGCCGTCAACCTGCTGCTGTCCCTGGGCAAGCTGGCGGCGGGCCTGATCGCCCATTCCGGCGCGATGATCTCCGACGCGATTCATTCCGCGTCGGATGTGTTCAGCACGTTCATCGTGATCATCGGACTAAAGCTGTCGGGCAAGGCGCCGGACAGGGAGCACCCCTACGGCCATGAGCGCATGGAGTGCGTGGCGGCCATCGTGCTGGCCGTGACGCTGCTGCTGACGGGCCTTCTGATCGGCTACGCCGGCGTGCAGCAGATACTGCCCGGCCAGCGGGAGGCGCTGCCCATGCCCGGGGCGCTGGCCCTGGTGGCGGCGGCGGTGTCCATCGCCGTGAAGGAGGCCATGTTCTGGTACACCCGCTTCCACGCCCGCAGGCTGGGCTCCCAGGCGCTGATGGCGGACGCCTGGCATCACCGCTCCGACGCCCTCAGCTCCATCGGCGCGCTGGTCGGCATCGCCGGGGCGCGCATGGGCGTGCCGATGCTGGATCCGCTGGCCAGCGTGGTGATCTGCGCCTTCATCGTCAAGGCCGCCTTCGACATCTTCCGCGAGGCCGTGGACAAGATGGTGGATCACAGCTGCGCCCCCGAGACCGAGGCCGCCATCCGCGCCTGCGTGCTGAACCACGGGGAGGTGCGCGGCATCGATCTGCTGCGCTCCCGGGAGTTCGGCAGCCGCCTGTACATCGAGCTTGAGATCGCCCTGGACGGCGACATGTCCCTCAGCTGCGCCCACGAGATCGCCGAGGCGGTCCACGACGACGTGGAGCGCGCGTTCCCCAGCGTCAAGCACATCATGATCCACGTGAATCCGGCAGCCTAAGGTCAGTGAGGAGTGAGGAGTCAGGAGTGAGGAGCAGAAGGATGCCGCCCGCCTGTAAGAGTGAGGAGTGAGGAGTTAGGAGTTAGGAGCATAAGGATGCCTGCCTGAGAGGGAACAGGGAACAGGGGACAGGGAACAGGGAACAGGAATAGCCTCTGTACCACCGCGTGTCGTTGCGAGGAGCCCCCGACGCAGGAGGGGGCGACGTGGCAATCCGTTTCTCCTAGAATCAAACAAATCCCGTCAGGGATTTGCACCAGAACTCCTCACTCCTCACTCCTAACTCCTCACTGCCTTCAACTCCACTCTCCACTCTTCACTCTTCACACTCCACACTCACCCCCTCGTGGGTTTCTTTTTTTTCGCTTTTTCTACAAAATCCCTTGATTGATGCGGCGCAATCCGGTACAATATGGGATGGTAACCCATACATCAGCGACGCGGGAAGGAAGCTGCTCATGGCGCAATTGGTCACCCAGGTCCGACAGGAATTGACGGACCGCATCATACCCTTCTGGCGCGGCCTTCGGGACGACGTCAACGGCGGCTACATCGGGCAGGTGGATTTCGACCTGACCCGCCGGCCGGAGGCGGACCGGGGCTGCATACTCAACAGCCGCATACTGTGGTTTTTCTCCGAGACCTACCGGGCGCTGGGCGGCGCGGCGCTGCTGGACGAGGCGCGGCACGCCTATCAGATGTTAAAGCGCATGACCGACGCCGAAAACGGCGGCGTGTACTGGGCGCTGAAGCGCGACGGCAGCGTCGCCGACGGCACGAAGCACACCTACAACCAGGCCTTCGCCATCTACGCGCTGTCCGCCTACTACCGCGCCTGCGGCGACGGTGAGGCTCTGGGGCGGGCGCGCGATCTGTTCGACGTGGTGGAGACCCGCTGCTGGGACGCGGGCGGCTATCTGGAGGCCTTCACCGCCGACTGGCAGCCCGCGGGCAACGACAAGCTCAGCGAGAACGGCGTGGAAGCGGGGCGCACGATGAACACGCTGCTGCACGTGCTGGAGGGCTACACCGGCCTGTACGAGGCCTGCGGCGACGCACGGGTGCGCGAGCGGCTGTACTACATACTGGACGTGCTGGAAAAGCACATCTGGAACCCCCAGAAGCGCCGCCAGGAGGTCTTCTTCGACATGGACTACCGCAGCCTGATCGACCTGTACAGCTACGGCCACGACATCGAGACCAGCTGGCTGGCCGACCACACGCTGGACGTGCTGAACGACGCGGCGCTGACCGCGCGAATCCGGCCGATGCTGCTTGAGATGGCCGACCACACCTGGCATGACGCGCTGACGGAGCGCGGCTTTGCCAACGAGTGCGAGCGGGGCGTGGTGGACGTAAAGCGCGTCTGGTGGGTCCAGGCGGAGGCCCTGCTGGGCTTTCTGAACGCCTGGGAGCGCACCGGCGAGGTCCGCTACCGCGACGCCGTCGCCGCCCAGTGGCGCTTCATACGCGACGTGCTGCGGGACCCCCGGGAGGGCTCGGAGTGGTATTGGTACGTGCTGCCGGACGGCACCCCCGGCACGCAGCCCATCGTGGAGCCCTGGAAATGCCCCTACCACAACGGACGCATGGCGCTGGAGGTGCTGCGCCGCGCGCCGGAAATCGAAGTATGAGCGACAGCCGCACAGGCGAGATTAAGGAGGATGAACCATGGCGGAAATACTGCGCGAAAACGGCGTTATTCACCTGAGAAACGATGAGATCAGCTATGTGATGTGTCAGATGCCCGGCGGCGTGCTGGCCCACCTGTACATGGGCCCGCGGCTGGAGCGGCTCGACCCCGTGAACCTGCTGCGCCGCGCCGGCGTGGCCGCGGACGGCAGCTACAGCGTGCAGGAGTGCTCGCTGGACCGCCTGCCCCAGGAGTACCCCTCCTTCGGCCTGGGCGACATGCGCGAGGGCGCGCTGACGGTGGAGGCCCCGGACGGCACCACCGCCGTGGACCTGCGGCTGGTTTCCGCCGAGCTGCCGGAGGAAAAGCCCGCCCTGGAGGGCCTGCCCGCCACCCGCGGCGAGGGCTGCGCGGCGCTGAGGCTGAACCTGAAGGACGAGCATACCGGCCTGGAGGTGGCGCTGGACTACGCCATCTACGATGATTGCCCCGCCGTCACCCGCAGCGCGAGGCTGGTAAACGGGGGCGAGGGCGTGCTGAACGTCACCCGGGCGCTGAGCCTGTGCCTGGAGCTTCCCGACATCGACTGGGAGCTGATCACCCTGTCCGGCGGCTGGGCCAGGGAGCGCGCGATCCATCGCCGTCCGCTGGTGCAGGGCCACCAGGGCATTTCCAGCCGCCGGGGCGCCAGCAGCCTGCAGGCTTCG
>JAFYBB010000227.1 GCA_017540445.1 Clostridia bacterium
CGAGAACTTCACCAGGTCGTCCTCCAGCATGACGCCGTCCAGTATGTTGCTCTCGCCGATGAAGTCGGCCACGAAGGCGTTCTTCGGCTCGTCGTAGATGCGCTTGGGGTCGCCGATCTGCTGGACGCGCCCGCCGTTCATTACGGCGATGGTGTCCGACATGGTCAGGGCCTCCTCCTGGTCGTGGGTCACGTAGATGAACGTGATGCCCAGCTGCTGCTGCATGGCCTTCAGCTCCAGCTGCATCTCCTTGCGCAGCTTCAGGTCCAGCGCGCCCAGGGGCTCGTCCAGCAGCAGCACCTCCGGCTCGTTCACCAGCGCGCGGGCGATGGCGATGCGCTGCTGCTGGCCGCCGGACAGCGCGTCGGTGGAGCGCTTCTCGTAGCCCTCCATCTTCACCAGCTTCAGCATCCGCCCCACCCGCCGGGCGATCTCTTCCTTCTTTTCCTTCTTCGTCTTCACGCCCAGCTGCTCCGGCGTCTTCAGGTTCAGGCCGAAGGCGATGTTGTCGTACACGTTCAGGTGGTTGAACAGCGCGTACTTCTGAAACACCGTGTTGATGCGGCGCTTGTAGGGCGGTATGCCGGTCATGTCCCTGCCCTCGAACAGCACCTCGCCGCTGGAGGGCATGTCGAACCCGCCGATGATGCGCAGCAGCGTGGTCTTGCCGCAGCCCGAGGGCCCCAGCAGCGTGATGAACTCGCACTTGCGGATGTACAGGTCCACGTCGTGCAGCACCTGCGTGTCGCCGAAGCTCTTGCAGACGCCCTTCAACTCGATCAGGCGCATGTCTTGTACCATAGTAACAACTCCTAATTAAAATGACGGCGGCGTCGCCACCCACAGCACCCGGCACACGCCCTTGCCGGCGTTGACCAGCCAGTGGGGGGCGGTGGGGCGGAAGTAGAAGCTCTCGTCCTTGCGGACGCGCTCGGTCCGATCGCCCAGCACGATCTTCACCGTGCCCGCCAGCACGTAGCCGAACTCCTCGCCCTCGTGGGGGTCGGACTCGGGCGTCTGGCCGCCGGGGGCCATCTCCACCAGTATCGGCTCCATCTGGTTCTTCTGGGCCGAGGGGATCAGCCAGCGGATCATGCCCTTCAGGCCCTCCGGGTCTTCCTTGACGAAGATGTCCTCCTCGCCGAACACCACGCGCTCGTCCGTCTCGCGGAAGAAGGTGGGCAGATCGCCGCCCAGCGCTTCCAGCAGGTCGGACAGCGTGTCCAGCGAGGGCGAGGTCAGGTCCCGCTCCAGCAGCGATATGAAGCTCTTGGACAGCTCGCACCTGTCCGCCAGCTCCGCCTGCGTGAGCCCCCGCTGCAGCCGCAGCCTGCGCAGCTTGTCGCCGATCCTCATCGTCGTCACCGCCGTTCCAAGTTTAAGATTACTGAACTTCCAGTCGAACAATATTAAACCACCTTTGCCGCCCCCTGTCAATATATACGGGGGCCTGTGTGCGTTAAATGTATGTGATTAAATTATAGGCGCAAAAGTTTAGTGATATTGAACCAGAATGGAATAGGGGACGGTTCCTTATTCCACTTTTGAGCGTGGAATAAGGAACCGTCCCCTATTCCACAGGTTGCAATACTGTAACAATATATGGTATAATATGTACAATAACTGCATCGGGGGGCGGTTCCATGCTGGTCATCGGGTCGGTGTTCGTGGACGTGAAGGGCTTTGCCCGGGAGAAGTACATGCCGCTGGAGCGCAACGTGGGCGACGTGCAGGTGACGGCGGGCGGCGTGTGCCGCAACGTGGCCGAGAACCTGGTGGGGCTGGGCCAGCCGGCGCGCTTTGTCAGCATGGTGGACGACAACGCGATGGGCGATCAGGTCCGCGGCGACCTGGCGGCGATGGGCGTGGACGTGAAGCACGTGCTGCGCGCGCCGTGCGGCATGGGCATGTGGCTGGCGATCCTGGACGAGAGCGGCAACCTGGCGGGCTCGATCTCCCGCCAGCCGGACTTTGCGCCGCTGGAGGCCTACCTGGACGAGAACGGCGGCGAGGTGATCGCCGCCGAGGACGGGGTGGTGCTGGAGGTGGACACGAGCGCCGCCATCTCGGACCGGGTGCTGGCGCTGGCGAAAGAGCACGGCAAGCCGGTGTACTGCATCGTCGGCAACATGGGCGTGATATTGAAGCACCCGGAGTACCTGCACGAGATGGCCTGCTTCATCTGCAACGAGATGGAGGCGGGCCGCCTGTTCCGCGAGGACTACACCGCCCTCGGCCCCGACGACATGCTGGAGGCACTGAAGCGCGGCTCCGCCGTGGCGGGCATCCCCGCGATGGTGGTCACGATGGGCCCCAAGGGCGCGGTGTACGTGGACAACCGCACCGGCGAGTTCGGCTTCTGCCCGCCACCCAACGTCGACGTGGTGGATACCACCGGCGCGGGCGACGCGTTCTTCTCCGCCGCCGTGGCCGCGCTGATGCGCGGCGCGCCGCTGTCCCAGGCCGTGCGCGACGGCACCGACCTGGCGGCAAGGACGCTGCAGGTGGAGGGAAGCTGCGCGAAATAGTTAGGAGTGAGGAGTGAGGCGTTAGGAGTACAAATGCTTCTTGCTCATCCAAGGGGCTGTCTCAAAACGCGTTTTCGATGCGTGAAGCATGCGTAGGGGCGGCCAATGGCCGCCCGCCCGAGTACGAAACACATCGGAGTCACCGGGGACAGGTTCCCTGACTCACTTTCGTGAGTCAGGGAACCTGTCCCCGATGACTCCGCACAGCTTCTCCTGAGATAAGTTCGCTTTCCAGCGAAGCGACTTCAGATTTCTGCCCATGTGTCGATCCCGTCGCAGCTTTTGGTCCATCTACATATCCGCCTTTGACTCTGTATGATCAGTCAGTGCTGCCCTATGTTTTTTTGGCGGAACGCAGGGAGGCCTTCAGGGCGTGGGCCATGTCTTTGATGATGCGGATTTCCCATGCGTCGCAATCGGCGAGGATTGCTTCAATATCCCTTTCAAATTGAACGCGGGCTTTGACGAGGTTGTCGCATAGAAGGTCGTCCATTGTGACGGACAGGGCATTGGCCAGGCAAACCATGGTGCTCAGGCTGACGCGGGTGGTTCCCGTTTCAATATTGCTTAGGTGGGTGGGCGATATGCCTACGTGTTCCGCCAGCTTTTCCTGTGTCAAATCCGCCTTTATTCGCGCAATTTTTATACGCTTTCCAATTGCGCCGTAGTCAAGCTCCACTGTTTTTCCTCCAAATTTGATTCATTGAGGATATTGTATTCCTTTGGAGTTTGTATTATAATGATCTATAACCGTAGAATACGGATATAGATCATACAAAAATGAAATAAGGGATGCGCTGTGTTTGTCTGTACATTTGCCGGGCACCGGGAAGTCTATCATTCATGCGTTGATAAGTGTGTGAGACTGCTGATTGACATGATACTCGATCAGCACGATAACGTGATGTTCTATAACGGCGGGATGGGAGCGTTTGACGATATATGCGCCAAGGCTGTCAATGCAGCCAAAATGGAGTATCCACAGAATAGCATACAAAACATACTTGTGGCGCCCTACCTGACCCGGATGCTCAACGCAAGAAAGGCATACTATAAAACCATGTACGACCATATCCTTGTTCTGCGAGAATCGGAAGGAGCGCATTACAAACGGGCGATACAGGTGAGAAACCGGTGGATGACCCGACAATCTGACCTGGTCATCGCATATCTGATCAGAGACTTCGGAGGCGCATATGATATGGCGAGATATGCCGTGAAGAACGGGATAAGGGTGATAAATGTTGCCGGAGATTTCAGCTTTGACAATTAGCTGACCGGTCTGAGTCACCGGGGACAGGTTCCTTGACTCACGAAAGTGAGTCAAGGAACCTGTCCCCGGTGACTCAAAGGGAAGCGATGAAAAAATGAGTCACGGAACCTGTCCCCGTGACTCAAAACGGCATTTTTACTCCTAACTCCTCACTCCTAACTCCTCACTCATCTGCATCTGCCAGATGCTTTACCCTTCCAAAAACGCGCAGTACCCCTTGTACGCCTCCCACAGGTCGGCCTTGGAGATCAGCTCCCACGGCGCGTGCATGGACAGCACGGGCACGCCGCAGTCGATCACGTTCATGGCGTACTTGGCGCACAGCCAGGCGATGGTGCCGCCGCCGCCGGCGTCCACCTTGCCCAGCTCGCTGGTCTGCCAGCACACGCCGGCGTCGTCCATCACCCGGCGCACCAGGGCCATGAACTCGGCGTTGGCGTCGCTGGAGCCGCTCTTGCCGCGCGCGCCGGTGTACTTGCTGAAGCACACGCCCCGGCCCAGCCTGGCGGCGTTGCGCTTGTCGAACACGCCCGCGTAGGCGGGGTCGAAGCCGGCGGTGACGTCGCTGGACAGCATGCGGCTGTTTTGCAGTGCCCGGCGCACGGACATCTCCCATTCGCAGCCCGCCAGCGCGGCCAGCTCGGCCACGGTGTTCTCGAAGAAGTGGGAATTCATGCCGGACGCGCCCACGCTGCCGATCTCCTCCTTGTCGGCCAGCACCGCGCACAGCGTGCGGCGCGGCACGCCCTCGAAGTCGGCCACGGCCATCAGGCTGGGATAGGCGCACACCCGGTCGTCGTGGCCGTAGCCCAGTATCATGCTGCGGTCCAGGCCCGCGTCCCGGGCCCGGCCCGCGGGCACGGCCTCCAGCTCCGCGGACACGAAGTCCTCCTCCTCGACGCCCCAGTCCCGCTTCAGCACGGTCAGCACCGCCTGCTTCACCGGGTCCTTTTCGCATCCGGCCTCGGGCTGGCTGCCGATCAGCAGGTTCAGCGCCTCGCCCTCGACGAACTTCGCGGCGGTCTTCTCCATCTGCTCGTGGGCCAGGTGGGGCAGCAGGTCGGTGATGCACAGCACCGGGTCGTCCTCCGCCTCGCCGATGGTCACCTCCACCCGGTCGCCGTCCCGCTTCACCACCACGCCGTGCAGCGCCAGCGGCAGCGCCAGCCACTGGTATTTTTTGATGCCGCCGTAGTAGTGGGTGTCCAGGTAGGCCAGCGACTCCTCCTCGAACAGCGGGTTCTGCTTGAGGTCCAGCCGCGGGGAGTCGATGTGCGCCCCCAGTATGTTCATGCCGTCCTCCAGGCTGTCCGAGCCGATCACGAAGGCCATGAAGCTCTTGTTCATCCACTTGCGGTACACCCGGTCGCCCGGGCCCAGCGGCTCGCCGGACTGGATCAGCGCGTCCAGATTGCGAAAGCCCGCCGCCCGGCAGACGCGCTCCGCCTCGGACGCCGCCTCGCGCTCGGTCTTCGCGCTGTCCAGGAACGACCGGTAGGCGTCGGAAAAGGCGTTCAACCGCGCCCGCTCCTCCGCGGAGTAGTGCTCCCATGCTATAGCCTTGTACATACGCAAACCTCCTATGATGGTTTAAAAGTTCAAATCCTCCGCGTGCTGCTTCAACCACTTCTTCCACACCGCGTAGTCCGGCATCTGTTCGGATACCAGCGCCCAGAAGCGGGGGGAGTGGTTGAATTCGTACAGGTGGCACAGCTCGTGCACCACCACGTAGTCCAGCGCCTCGGGCGGGGCCATGATCAGCTTCCAGTTGAAGTTCACGTTGCCCTTCTGCGAGCAGCTGCCCCAGCGGCTCTTCTGGTCGCGGATGGCGACGCGCCCGGGCGCGCGGCCGACGCGGGGGATGTAGTGCTCCAGCCGCGCGCGGATGCGCTTCAGCGCCATCGCCGACAGCGTGCTGCGCAGGGCGGCCCGCACGGCGGCGTCGCTGTCCGGGTCCGGCAGCGTCAGTATATACTCGCCCTCCGACACCCGGCCCGTGCGCCGCTGGCCCCGGACGAGCCGCAGCGCGTGCCGCCTGCCCTCGATCAGTATCGGGCTGCCGTCGGTCACCGGGTGGGCCTGCCGGCGCTTCTCGAGGCCTGCCTCCGCCTCGCGCCGCATCCGCGTCAGCTCCGCCGCCCGCTCGCGCACCAGCGCGTCCACCTCCCGCAGCGGCAGGTACTTCGGCGCGTACACGCGGATGCCCGCCTCCGGCAGCGCCTGGAACAGCACGTCCCGCCGCTGCGCCTGTATCAGCGTGTACTCCACGCGCAATCCGTCTGCGATCACGACGCGCTTCATGGCAAGCCCCCTCCGAGATGCTTTCTACAAGGTCAGTATCCCACGCGTTTCCCCGGAACGTTATCGCGTCATACCACCCCCACCGCGTGCATGAGCGCGCGGGCGAGGCCGCAGCCGGCGATGACCAGTATCGGGTTGAGCTTCTTGAACCGCAGCAGCCCCAGCGCCGCCAGAAAGATCAGCGCGGCGGCCCAGTCCACCTGCCCGCCGGCCCAGGCGGCGCTGCGGACGAGGGCGATGGCCGCGGAGGCGATCAGCGCCACGATCACGGCCCGCAGCGTGCGCAGCACGGTCTGCACGGTCTGACTGCCGCGGCTGCGGGCGTACAGGTACGACAGCAGCGTGACCAGCACCAGCGACGGCGCGATGCAGCCCAGCGTGGCGCAGGCCGCCCCGGCGAGTCCGCCCACGCGCAGGCCCACGAAGGTGGCGGCGTTGATGCCGATGGGCCCCGGGGTCATCTCGGCGATGGCGACAAGGTCGGTGAACACCGCCTCGGTCAGCCAGCCGTTCTGCTGCACGGCGATGGTGCGGATCAGCGGTATGGCCGCGTAGCCGCCGCCCACGCCGAACAGGCCGAACTGCATGAAGTTCAGAAACAGCGAAAGCAGCGTACTCATTGCGCCGACCTCCTCTCGACCAGCGCCCGGAGAAGGCCGATCAGCGCCGCCACCAGGATCACCGTCACCACGCTGACATGGAAGAACTGCACCGCCACAAAGGCCAGCGCCATCAGCGTCAGGTTCAGCGGGTCGCGCGCCTTCGCCGTCCGGCTGCCCAGGCTGACGGTCACGTCCGTCACCACGGCGGCGGCCCCGGCCTGCATGCCCTTCAGCAGCACCTGCACCCATTCGTTGGCGGAGAAGGCCTCGTAGGCCAGCGATATGACGCCCAGTATCGCCACCGGCGGCAGTATCGTGCCCAGCACGGCCGCGGCGATGCCCGCGGCCCCGGCCAGCCGCCGCCCCACCAGTATCGACGCGTTGACCGCGATGGCCCCCGGCGACGCCTGGGCGATGGCGGTCATGTCCAGCATCTCGTCTTCCTCCAGCCACTTCAGCTTGTCCACGAAGCGCTTTTTCATCAGCGGCACGATCACGAAGCCGCCGCCGAAGGTGAACGCACTGATGGCGAGCATCGAGTGGAACAGCGTCCACAGCAGCTTGCCGCGCTTCGGGCGCTCAATTCCCGCCCCGGACATCACCACACCTGCCGGGACTGCCGCTGCAGTATCGCGGCGGCGTAGGCGTCCGGGTCCTCCATGATGCGGTAAAGGCCGCGGATGGCGCAGCTTTCCGGCGCGTCGGCCACGCGGCAGGGGATGCCCAGGGCCTGGCCCACCCGGCGGTCCAGCTCGGCCATGGCCGCGCCGCCGCCGGTCAGCACCGCCCCGGCGTCGTTCAGGTCGGCGGACAGCTCCTCCGGCGCGTTGTCGGCCACCGAGGTCACCAGCCGCACCAGCTCGGCTACCACGTCCTCACAGGCGTCCAGCACGGGCCGGGTCTCCACGTCGAAGTTCGCGGGCATGCGCTTGGCCAGGTTCACGCCGGTGGCGTGCATGATGATGTCGTGGGGCGCCTGCTCGGGCATGGCGCTGCCCAGCGTGTTCTTGATCTCCTCCGAGGCGGCCTCGCCCACGCGATAGCCGAAATCGGTGCGCAGTATCCGGCGGATGCGCTCGTCGATGCGGTTCATGCCGTAGGGCAGGCTGCCGAAGGCCGCCACCCGGCCGAAGGTGAACAGCGTGGCCGTGATCTTGCCCGCGCCCAGGTCCACCACCAGTTTGGCCTCCGGGCTGTTCAAATCCAGCCCCGCGCCGATGGCCGACGCCGCGTCCGAGCGCACCAGCGCGGCCTCCGCGGCCCCGGCGTCGATGGCGGCGGTCAGCATGGCCTCCCGCTGCACGGGCCGGGCAAAGGGCGAGCAGGTGATCATCGCGCCGAAGCGCCGCCGGCCGCTGACCTCGTCGGTCCGCCGGAAGAGCCACTGGAACAGGCTGGCGGCGTACAGGTTGTTCTCCAGCACGCCGTCGCGCAGCGGGTGCACCACCGAAACGCCCTCGCAGGCGCGCCCCACCAGCCGCTGGGCGATCTCGCCCGCGCAGATGGGCACGCGGTTGCCCTCGCGGAACGCCAGCGTCGCCGGCGCGTTGAACGTCGGGCCGTTCTTCAGCGTCGCCACGCGGACGCTCTGGGTGCCCAGGTCTATGCCGATATCCCAATGCATGCGCAGAACCCTCCCATTTATTGACACCCCCCATTATAGCATAGATGCGGTATGGAAGCAAACGCAGAATTTCACCCCCCGCGGGCGCATACAATGCACCGTCGAGGGGGGATCGCCATGCAGAAGGCCTGTCAAGCGCCGCCGGAGCGCGCCCACAGCATCACGCTGTGCGACCGGAAGAAGCTGAGCCTGACCGGGGTGGAGGACGTGGACTGCTTCAACGAGCAGATCGTGGTGCTGAAGACGCCGCTGGGCACGCTCAGCGTGGCCGGGGCGGGGCTGAACATCTCCCAGCTGAGCCTGGAGACCGGACAGGTGGAGATCGAGGGCGAGGTGGACGTGATGGAGTACACCGGCGCGAAGGCCAAGGGCGGGCTGCTGAGCCGCCTGTTCCGCTGATGCTGTTCGCCACCGCGGGCCAGGGCTGGGTGTTTCTGTGGATGGCGGCGGCGGGGGCCCTGATCGCCGCGTGGTACGCGCTGCTGGCCGCGCTGCGCCGGCTGCTGCGGGCGGGCTTCTGGCTGTCGCTGGCCGCGGACGTGGCCTTCGGCGTGGGGGCGGCGGCGCTGTTCTGCGCGGCGCTGGTCGCCGCCGACTATGGCCGGGTGCGCCTGTACTCGGCGCTGGCGGCCGCGCTGGGCTTTGCGCTGTTCGCCGGGGCGTTCTACGCGCCGGGGCGCCGGGCCGCGGAGGCCCTGGCCGGGGCGGCGCGTCACATTTTTGTCAAAATCCGCGATTTTCGTTGGATTAAAGTCATATTTCGGTGACAGGAAACGGGCGGTATATGTCGAAAATAAAGCGAATATGGAGTTATGATTGCGTGAAGCGAGGGCGCTTTCAGGCGGAAGCCGTGGTCCTGCGCGCGTGGGATGCTCTTTTACTACAGATGACAGGGGTGAGGCGGGCCATGCGACGCAGGGTTAAGCCCAGGTTCTGGGTGATCATGATCGCCCTGACGGTGATCGTGTTCGCGACCAGCTTCGCCGTCATGAGCCGGCGCTACGCCCAGGGCGAGCAGCGCCTGAAGCAGGTGCAGTCGGATCGGGACGCGCTGATTTTGCAGGTGAGCGCGCTGTCCGACAAGCTGGACTTCGCCCGCACCGACGACTACGTGATCCGCACCGCCCGGGACGAGCTGGGCATGATCATGCCCGGCGAGGTGCGATACGTCAACGGAGCCAGATAACCAAATCGCCCTCAAGCGCAGACTTGGGGGCGGATTTTTGGAGTTAGGAATGAGGAATTAGGAATGAGGAATTGTGGTTCAAATCCCGGCGGGATTTGTTTTGGTTTTGCTGAGTCATGGGGACGGTTCTTCTGACTCATTTTTCTTCCGATGACGCGGCAATCCGGTCTTGAATAAAAAGAAATCCGAAGGATTTCCACATGAATTCCTCATTCCTCACTCCTCATTCCTCATTTTCACTTCCCTCTCTCGAAAACAAAGGAGGTACGACGATAGTGTATAAGGTATTCGCCTTTATCGGCACCGGCAACATGGGCGGGGCGCTGGCGCGGGCGGCGCGCCAGGCGGTTCCCGGCGAAAATATCCTGCTGGCGAACCGCACGCCGCAGAAGGCCGAGGCGCTGGCGCGGGAGCTGGGCGCGCGGGCCGTGGACAACGCCGAGGCGGCGGCGCGGGCCGACTACCTGTTCCTGGGGGTCAAGCCCCAGATGATGGCGGGCATGCTGTCGGGCGTCCGCGACGCGCTGGCAGCGCGGGAGGCGCCCTGCGTGCTGGTGACGATGGCGGCGGGGCTGTCCATCGCGAAGATCCGCGAGCTGGCGGGCGGCGACTACCCGGTGATCCGCATCATGCCGAACCTGCCGGTGGCGGTGGGCAAGGGCATGGTGCTGTGCTGCGTCGACGGCGTGGGCGACGAACAGATGAAGTGCTTCTGCGACGCAATGGCCGGGGCGGGGCTTATGGGCTTTGTGGACGAGGGCCAGATCGACGCCGCCAGCGCGGTGGCGGGCTGCGGCCCGGCCTACGCGGCGATGCTGGTGGAGGGCCTGGCCGACGGCGGCGTGGCCTGCGGGCTGCCCCGGGCGGACGCCCAGCGGTTTGCGGCCCAGATGCTGCTGGGCACGGCGGCGATGCTGCTGGAGAAGGGCATGCACCCCGGCGCGCTGAAGGACGCGGTGTGCAGCCCCGGCGGCACCACGATCCAGGGCGTTCGGGCGCTGGAGGCCCGCGGCTTTCGCAGCGCCGCGATGGAATCGGTGATCGCCGCCTACGAAAAGACGCTGGCGCTGGCCGGAAAATGAGCGCTGCTTTGAACAGCGGCTGGGCGTTGGCCGCGGCGCTTTTGATCGCGGCGGCGGTGGGGGCGGCGGTGTGCGCGCTGCTGGTGATCCATAGGTCCGAGAAGCGCCAGGCCCGCATGGCGGCGCGGCTGCGCCGGGATTCGGAATCGCAGTCGGAGGCCGTCGCGCGCCTGGGCGAGGGCCTGAACGCGGCGCTGCGCCAGATCGAGGCCATGTCCGGCGCGATGGAGAGCCGGCAGGACCGCTTCCGCCGCACGCTGGACGAGCGCATGGAGCTGATGAACCGCAGCAACGAGCGGCGGCTGGAGCAGATGCAGGAGCTGGTGACCGGCAAGCTGGACGGCAAGCTGAACGAGTCCTTCGGCGCGGTCAACGAGCAGCTGGCGGGCGTGCACCGGGGCCTGGGCGAGATGCGCGAGCTGGCGCTGGGCGTCACCGACCTTCGGAAGATGCTGGGCGGGGTCAAGACCCGCGGCGTCTGGGGCGAGGTGCAGCTCCGGTCGCTGCTGGAGCAGCTGTTCGCGCCGGGCCAGGTGGTGGAGAACGCCGCGATCCCGGCGACCTCCCAGAACCGGGTGGAGTTCGCGCTGCGCATGCCCACCGCGGGCGAGGCCGCGCCGCTGTTGCCCATCGATTCCAAGTTCCCCCAGGAGGACTACCTGCGGCTGGTGGAGGCCGCCCAGTCCGGCGACGCCGAGGCCGCCCGGCGCTGCGCCGGCCAGATGGAGCGGGCCGTCATGGAGCAGGCGCGCCGCATCCACGACAAGTACATCCATCCGCCCCAGACCACCGACTTCGCGGTGATGTATCTGCCCACCGAGAGCCTGTACGCCGAGGTCGCCCGCCGGGACGGCCTGATCGAGCGCGTGCAGGAGAAGTTCCGGGTGCTCATCTGCGGCCCGGCCACGCTGTGCGCGCTGCTGACCAGCGTGCAGATGGGCCTGCGCACCTGTACCCTCGAAAAGCGCAGCGGTGAGGTGCTGGACATGCTCACCGGCATGAAGCAGGATTTCGCCCGCTTCGACGAATCCATACAGCGCATGCGCCAGCGCCTGTCCCAGACCGAGAGCGAGCTCGACGCCCTCGAGGCGCGGACCCGGAAGGTGGTCCGAGCCATCGAAGGGCTGGATGGGGAATAGGCGGGGGACCAAAATCACGGGGACGGTTCTCTGTGTCAATGACACAGAGAACCGTCCCCGTGATTTTGGCGGGCGACAGGGACACCCCAAGTCAGCCATCGATCACCCGCAGCAGCGTGTCGCGCGGCGTCTCCGACGGCTTTGAGGGGATGTCCGGGATGGTCCCGTAAAATGTGTTGAGCCGGCCTTCGCTGTTGGCGTCGGCGGTGACGGTGAAGCGCATCAGAAGGCCCGTCTCCGGCAGGCGGATCAGGCAGGGGGCGGCGGAGCCGCCGTCTCCCCGGGTCCTGCGCCCGATGAGCGTGGCCCATCCGGTCTGCTTGCAGAATCCGGCAAATCCGTCCGCCGCGGAATAGACGTATTCATCGGTCAGCACCCAGCGCTTTGCGTCCGTGTGGATCGCCCGGTCCTCTCCGGCCCGTTCGATCGTGATCGCCTCCGTCCGCGCGTGCGTCATGCCCAATTCGCCCACGAAATCCGGCACTTCCTTATCATCCAGCGATGAAACCGGCGCGGCGCTTTCCAGGTACCCGTAATCCCGGGTCAGCTCGTTCTCCCGGAAGTAGACCGTCTTTTCATAGGAAACGGTTTCCCCGAACGGCGCGACCAGCAGGTCCGCCCAGTAGTAATCCGATCCTCCGCCGTTTCCGCAGATGTCAAAGGCGATGTGCTTCGCGTCCGGATGGGCCCGGAAGGCGTCGGTCAGCACGTTTTGGTCGCGCGCCATCATCTCGTGCCGGAAGGACGGCAGGCGGATGTACAGCAGGCCTCGGCCCGGGTCCCAGTCCACATAGGGCGTATATCTGTTGGTCCAGCCCGCTTCATCAAGCGCCGCCGGAGCCATTGCCGCGTAGGCGGCCCGCGTCTTTGCGTCGTGGATCAGCCTGTATTCGGGCGTGTCCTCCCCATAGACGCCCTGCTCCGCCACAAAGCTGTATTCCCGAAAGCCCTCGGCGTCGATCATGGACAGATGGCCCGGGTTCCCGAGCCGGGCGAACAGCTCCGCCAGCATGTTCCGCAGATCCCCGGCGGACCGGCAGCGCGCCCGGACCTGTTCGCGGCAGGCTTCGCACAACAAATCATAATCCGGAACGGCGTTCCGGATTATGGAGATAAACGGATCATATTCATCGATGATGCGCAGCGCCTCGTCGTAGTCCGACAGATACGCGCCGCTGAGGCCCTCCGCGCGAACCGCCGCGGTGCAGACCAGCGCCAGTATCGCGGCGAAGAGCGCAAGCCGCTTTTTCATAGACATGTCCTTCCCGGCGGCTGTCGATCAATCCGCGTACGGCAGATACTCGAAGCATTCCGCCTCGGGCTTGCCGTCCACCACCCAGCCCCAGCCCTGAGCGTAGTCCTCGGAGATGTTCAGCACGCCGCGCGTGCCGCTCTTGGTGATGAACCAGGCGCGGTTCTCCTTGTCGGAGGCGTACACCAGTATCCGCTCGCCCTTTTGCAGCGTGCCGGAGGCATTGCCGCCGGCGCCCTTGTAGGCGATGGGCGTGGACACGGTCAGCGCGCGGTACTGCCACAGTTCGTCGATCTCGGCCGGGTCGCTGACCTTCATCTCCCACAGGCCGTTGTCGCAGAACTCGAACCGCTCGTAGGGGGTCAGCGTGACCAGGCGCGTGGCCATCCAGGTGCCCAGCACGTCCTGGCTGCCCTCGAGCACCACCATGTTGCCGGTGATGCCGGTGATCAGCCCGTAGCCCCACTTGTAGTAGCCGCTGCCGTTTTCGCCGCGGCTGCAATCGGGGAACAGCACCTCGTGCAGCGCGCCGTCGGCGTAGTGCAGGCACAGCGTCATGTAGTCGTCGGACATCTCGTCGCCGGTGATCAGCACCTCCAGGCGGCCGTCGCCGTCCAGGTCCACTATGTACACGCTGCCGAAGGACAGTATATAGGTCCTGTAGGTCAGCGCGTCGCCGTCGGAGGGCTGCACCGTCAGCGTCAGCTCCGCGTCGTAGTCGCCTTCGGCCACCATGGCCCAGCTGACCTTCTCGGACCGACCGTCGTTGTCCAGATCGGCGGCCGCCGTCACGCCCTCGGGCAGCGAGCTGCCGCTGAGGGGCGCGGCCTCCTCCGCCGGCGCGGACAGGCCCGAGATCAGGATCATCAGAAACAGTGTTACGGCCAGTATGCGCTTCATCGCCATAACCTCCTTGAACTGTGCTGCTCTTTGGACGCGCGCGGGCGCGCCGGGGTTCCCGTCACGGAACGGACTTGAATGTAAAACCGGTGCGCACGCCAATGACCAGCAGCATCGCGATCAACACCGCCACCATCGCCGCCACCATGGCGATGCGCGCGGTGTTCAGGCTGCGCCGCCAGGATTTCTCCAGGTAGCGGGGCAGCAGCAGCGCCAGCAGCACCGCCACGATGATACCGTAGGTGGACAGCTCCTGCCCGAACAGGAACAGCGAACCGAAGGCCGCCGCGCCCACCGCCGCGCCGCCGATGATCTGCCAGCGCTTCCACTGGGCCGGCGTCAGCTTGTCGATGCGCTTCTCCCACGGGCTTGGGATGTACTCCCCGTCGTCATCGTCGTCGTCGGGCAGCGCC
>JAFYBB010000228.1 GCA_017540445.1 Clostridia bacterium
CCGAAGAACCTGCTGCAGAGGAAGAAGCGGAGCAGGAGGAAGAACCTGCTGTCGAAGAGCCTGCCGCAGAGGAAGAAACGCAGGAGGAGGAAGCTCCTGTCGACGAAGAACCTGCTGCAGAGGAAGAAGCGGAGCAGGAGGAAGAACCTGCTGTCGAAGAGCCTGCCGCAGAGGAAGAAACGCAGGAGGAGGAAGCTCCTGTCGACGAAGAACCTGCTGTCGAAGAGCCTGCTGCAGAGGAAGAAGCGGAGCAGGAGGAAGCTCCTGCCGCGGAAGAGCCCGCCCCGGCTGAGGAGCCGCAGCCTGCGGAGAAATCCGTTCCTGTCGAACCGGTCATTCCGCTGGCCGAGAATCCGGGACCTGTGACGGGACCGGCCATTCCTGTGGTAACATATCCGGAAGAAAACATAAAAGAAGAAACCGCGGCCGGGGAGGACCCCGTCGGATTGATCGTCCTTTACCGGGAGGCCGAAGAAACGGCCCCTGAAGGGACTGACGCGGAAGCAGAAACAGCCGGGCCGGAGACGGCCGGGCCGAGAACCCTGAGTACGCGCGTCGGGGAGTATACGATTGTCGCAACGGGCAACATTCCGGAAAACGCCGAGATCCGCGTGGTGGAGATTCCGGCCGACGCGGCTGAGAAGATGGCCGGCAAAAAGACGCTTTTTGCCTATGACGTTCAGCTGATCGTGGACGGGAAGGTCTGGCAGCCGGAGGAGCATGGCGAAGAGGTTCAGATTTCCATTCGGGACGGGAACGGCGAGCTCAATTCAGATCATATCGGCGTTCTGCATGTAAAAACCGATCTTGTGAATGACGACGGCAGCCTGTCGGAGGAGGCGCTGGCGGAGACGATCGACGCGCTGCGCGAGGACAATATTCCTTCAGAGGTCATTTCCACAAGCGCGAAGGAGGGCGTCGTTTCCTTCACCACAAAGAGCCTATCTCCGCTTCTCGGGGCGGAAAAAGCCACGCTCCAGGCCATGATCGACGACGCCCTGATCGCGGTGAGCGGCACGCTGACCGGCCGGCTGGAGGTCGCGCTGAAAAAGGACATGACCTATGAGGGCGATATCAAGATCCAGGTAGGCGACCGCAGCGTGGCGGACGATTTCGAGCTGGAGCTGAGAGCCGAAGATGCCGGAGACGACGGCATGAGCGGCAGCGGCACCACCATCGTCAACGGCAACATCACCATTTTCGGCATCAAGGTGCTGATGAACAGCATCATGATGGCTGCAAAAAAGGTGATCACGGTGCAGAACCGGTCGGATTCCACCAACGAGGCCAATCGCAGTCTGGGCGGCGAGCTGGTGTTTAATGCCAGTAAGAACACCCCGAACGAGGCCGGCTTTGTCGTTGGAAGCAAGTCCAGCGCCGCGATCACCTCCTCCGACGATGACGATGTGTTTACCATCGAGACAAAGCAGGGCGCGAAGTCCGTCACCGTATCCACCGGCGACGGCGTGGACACCGTGAATGCCACCCTGAGCGGCGGCAAGGCGGATATCAGCACCGGCGACGGCGTGGACAGGGTCAATGTCAACATCGCGGGGAATATTGACGAGCTGCGCGTCGACGCCGGCGACGGCATGGATGAAATCAACGTCATCGACAACGGCTCGGCGAAAAACGGCATGACCGTCAACGCCGGCGCGGGGGATGACACCATCAGCGTCGACGTGCGCGACAATGCCGGCAGTATGACCGTGGATACCGGCGACGGCGGCGACGAAGTAACCGTGACCAAGGGCGACCACTACAATCTCTACAGCGTGGATTATGACCAGTACAATACCAACCAGGAATCCCCGAACGCGGCGACGGAGGCGAAGCTGACCATCGCCGGAGCGGACCGCAGCGACAGGGTGACCATCGACGCCTCCGCGGCGCTGGCCATCAAGGGCGTGGACGTGACCGGCGGGGGCGCTTCGGTGCATCTGAAGGGCGAGCTGGCCGCGATCGAGAACCCCATCACCTGGATCGACGCGAACGACCATTCCAAGGGCTTCCGGCTGCACACCCAGCTGGCTTCCGAAGCCACAAAGAACGACTACACGCTGGACGTCGGCCTGGGCAACAACAACTTTACCGACAGCCTGATCAATAAGAGGCGGGTGGAGCTGTACGCCAGCGGCGAAAGATTTATCTATGACAGCGCGGATCAGGATTTCACCGACTATGTGTTCAAGACGCCGGTCAGCGGCTTGAGGACGATCATTTTTTCCAGGCCAAACTCGGTCACAGCCGACGGGCTGCTGCTGAGCAACGTGGTGCTCGACGCGGACGAAACCAGGGACGCGGGCGATACCATTCACGTGCACGACCTGGCCGCCGCGCATATGAACGTGCTGGTCAGGGGGACAACCATCCATTTTGACGGTACGGTGAGAGCAAAGAACGTGCGCGCGGAATCCATCCAGGGCACGCAGCGCCTGGGCAAGACGTTTGCCGATTTCTTCACGGACGGCTATGATGTCGGTGACCTGGTGTCCAACCTGATCAACATCCAGGATGCCGCGACGATCAATGTGAACAAGGACGCGGACATTTTCTCGGCCGGGGACATCGCCCTGGTGGCGCGCGTGAAGCACACCGGCGGGATGCTGACTGTCCTGCCCGCATGGGTCAACCTGCTGAACATCAAGCTGGCCGACGCGAAGATCAATGTGAACAGCGGGGCGAAGCTGCTGGCAGGGGGCAATGTCACCCTCGAGGCGAGAATCCAGACAAGCACCGGCTACGAGTATGACGATACAAAGAAACAGGAAAAGGCCGTCGAGGATGGGATGCCCCTGGCTGTGAACGTGATCGTCAACGAGGCTGCCGTGAAGGTGGCGAAGGGCGCGAGCATCATCGCCAGCGCGGACGTGGTGATGGAAGCGAAGAGCAGCATCAAGGCGGCCACCTACGCCACCTCCTCCACGATCCCTTCCCCGGCGGATATCGCCGTAACGGTGATCGACAACGAGGCCAAGGTCGACGTCTATGGATACGTCGCTGCAGGCCGCAGAGTGGTGGCGAGCGCCGTCGGGTCCGTGAAGGATGAAAACGTGGCTACCGGCGCGTCCGACCTGTATGGCTTCGGGCTGGCCGGCGCTTATTTCGCCGTGAACGTGGTCAACCAGGATGTGAACGCCATCATCCATGACGGCGCTGTGGTAGCTGCCAGGGGCGATGTGCGCGTGGCCACACAGGCCCTGGCCGACGTGACCACAAGCGCCGTATCCAGCCCGGCGCAGATTGCGGATGAGCAGGTGAGCATCGCCGGAGGGTTTGCCAACATTTCCAAGGCCCTGGGCCAGGCGGCCTGGAAAAAAATGAAGGGCTGGTTTGACAACGACAAGAAGAAGCAGGAACGGATTGAAAAGCTGCTGAAGAGCATTTCCAAGAGCGACTACAGCGTGAAGCTGATCAAAACCTCCTCTGAAAACGACGAAAAAGGCTCCGCCACGGTGACCACGAAGACCCGAAGCAACGGCGAGGTTGCAGTGATTGTCGATCCTCAGCCCCGCTCCGGCTGCAGGGTGAAATACGTGCGCTACCGCTATCTGGAGCCGGGCAGGGATAAATATACCTACGGGGACGCAGTCATCAATATGGATGACGAGGATCACCAGACCGACAGCTGGGGCTTCATCATGCCCAATGCCGATGTGGAGGTCATCGTGATCTACGACGGCGAGCCGGACGGACAGGACGGCGACGCGCCTCAGCAGCAGAAGCAGCAGAAGAACGAGGAGGATGATGATGACTTCATCAACATCTTCAGTCTGTTTAACGACAGCCAGGACCTCGCGGGCAAAAACGCGGAGGAGGACGATGAGCTGTTCGAGCTCGACGGCGATCAGTTTGAGGTTCACACCAACTATAAGCTGGCGTTCGACGACATGGAACACGGCGCGGTGCTGACCTGGCTGACCGGCGAGGACGACAGGAGCCTGAAGGAGATCTACGCCAGCGAAAAGCTGCTGCTGGTTGTGAACCCAGCACAGGAGACGAAGCGAACCGGCGATGTCGTGAAGTACAAGCTGAAGGAGGGCGGCCTGAGCGTCATCTACACGGCTGAAAAGGATGGCAGGACCTTCATCAAAAAGGACGTTGTGCTCCCGGACAAGCAGGGAAGGTTTGTGTACACCATCCCCGAGGGCCTGCCGCAGAATACGATCCTGACGGTGCATGCCGACTTTGAGCCCGCCAGTGACGATGCGGAAGCGTCGGTGAACCACAATCAGGTGGTCGGCGCGCTGGCCGTGGGCGTGCTGACCAACGATGGCCACGCCCTGATCGAGACCGGCTCCAAAGTGAACGCCGGGGGCATCGTGGATATGCAGGGGTTTGAAACGAACCGCAACATCACCACCGCCGACGGCACACCGGTGCAGGAAGGGGCCGCGAAGAAGAAGGCGGAGGACAAGCCCACCCCGATCGTGAAGACCAGCTTTGGCACCGGCGGGGCGGAGTTTGCCGTGCGGATGAACAGCAACGTGGACGGCGCGGTGACCGGCACTGTCGATAAAAAGGAAGAAGCCAACGCGTCCGCATATCATCCGGTGTTCACACTCTCGGAAGCCGACGCCGCCGGCGTGGACCGTATCCTCATCTCTTATTACAGCAAGATGGATACCGATGTGATCGCCGGCTACGGCACACGCCGCACCGTCACGATCCTCCGCAACGCTGACGGGTCTTACAGCCAGGAGGACGGCGGACCGTTCGACGCCTTCAAGGTGGAGAAAAAGGACGGCAAGGAGATCATCACCGCGAACCTCACCGGGCTGGCCATCCGGAACGGCACCACCGCGGACGTGAGCTTTATCTTCAACGACGAAGCTGCCGGCGCCGCGCAGAGCGGTTCCCAGGAATACCTGATCCCCAACCCGATTCAGGTAAGCTACAACGCCCTGAAGAACAAGGACAAGAGCGAGATCTCCATGGGCACGGTGGCCTACGACGGCAATCACAGCACCATTGGAAAATACTATTTCCGCGTACAGCCGAACAGGGACGCGGGCTATACCATCGACGCCTATGACGCCGGTTCCCAGACAGGGGCCAGCTCCAACAAGGCGGCGCTGTACGCCTCCTGGACGGATGCCAGCGGCAAGGTTCAGAAGACGGCACTGAAGCGTGATGATACCTGCGCCGAAAACGTGTGGTTCTTCCAGCCGACCGGCGGCAACTATGCCATCCCCGACGGCGCGGTGATCACCGTGAACGCCGTGTTCCGCGAGGACCTGCGCAAGGTGAAGACCTCCGACAGCTTCGACCCGAAGAAGGCCCACGGCACCGTATCCATGAGCGTGAGCGAAGCCAAGCGCGGCGACGAGGTGGAGCTGACGCTTACGGCCGCCGACGGGTACGCGGCCGACAAGGTGCAGGTGTCCTGGTTCGAGCCGGGCAGCGCCTCGTGGAAGACCGCCGAGAAGTCGGTTGACCCGGCAACGGGCAAGATTACGTTCACGATGCCCGAAACCTCCGATGCGGACACCAGCTACATCAGAATCACCCCTGTCTTTACCGAAAAGACCATCACGATCAAAAAGTCCGAGGACATCGCCGTCAGCGAGAAGGATGGCAAGGCCTGGCCCGGCGCGCAGATCACCGTCAGCCCCTCTGAGGACAAGCTCAAGGAGGGCTACAAGGTGACCGAGGTCACCCTGACCTACAACGGCCAGCAGCATGTGTTTGCCGAGGGCGATAAGGTGACCGTGCCCAAGGAGCTGGCTGCCGGCGAAGTGGAGATCACGGCGAAGCTCGAGCCCAGGATCGTGCGGGTGGCTGACAGCCTGCGGGAGAACGGATCGCTTGCCCCGGTATCCGGCTATGCGGACCCGGGTGACAAGGTTTATGTGAAGGTGGAGCCCGATGATGGCTATCGCCTGAAGAGCGGCACGCTGAAGGCGGAAATCTATACCGGCGCGGCTGGTACCCAGCTCGTTCTGAAGAAGGACAAGGGCGGCTGGTATTTTACCATGCCTTCGGACGCGGACACGAATACCGTGGTAACGCTGGTGGGCGAATTTGAGCCCGGCAGCGAAGGCCTGGACAACAGCGTAGGCGCGGCCGCGGCCATCGGCGTACTGAATGCCGATAACGAGGTGGAGATCAAGGGCGGCATTGTCAGCGCCGCGGGCGGCTACAGCATGGCTGCCCTGACCGTGGGCGGCAAGGCCCACACCGTGGCGAAGGCAGGCTACAGCAAGGCGGACATGGGCGTCGCCGGAGCGCTGGCCGTGCAGGTAGGCTCCGTGGACACCAGCCTGGCCATCCGTAAGGATGAGAACGGCTCCATCACCCTGGACAAGGGCGCGGTCTTCATGCTGGCCAAGGGCAAGCATGAGTATAAGACCGTCGGCGACGCGAAGGGTGAAAAGGCTGCCGCCGAAGCAGGCAAAACCGGCGTAGGCGCGGGCATCGCGGTCGCGGTAGACAGCCTGAACGTCACCGGCGTGATTGAGGACGGCGTGAAGCTGGTCCATTATACGGCGGCGGATAATACAAAGAAAATCCCGACGGTCACCGGTATCACCATGAACATCGGCCAGAAGCACAAGGACGAGGTGACCGCGAAGGCCGGCGCCGCGGGCGGCTCGGCCTATGTGCCGGTGGCGGCGGTGGATGTGTACAACGCGGACGTGCTGGCAAGGCAGGGAAAGCTGGATCTGAGCAAGCTGCAGGAGACGATCAGGAATAAAACGGATCGGACCGCGGACGATGAACTGATCCTGCAGGGGATCCTGCCGGTGGCCGGCAAGGTAAAGCTCAAGGCCAGCGACGCCTCGGCGAAAGCGGAGTACAACCATATGGTTACGGCGGATGCCTCCGCCAGGGGCGGCGCCACCGCCATCGGCGGCGCGTTCATCGTCACCTGGATCGCGGATCAGGCCAGGGCAATTCTGAACCAGAGCATAAGCGCCGATAAGGCCGTAAGCGTTACCGCCTCCTCGGACAATTCTCTGAAGGCGACAGCGACCGCCGCGGTGTCCGGAGGCGTGGAGGGCAAGAAGGACGGCAAGAGCGGCAAAGGCGGCCCGGACAAGCAGGCGGACGGTCTGCTGGGCGGCGCGGGCGGCATTGCCGGGAAGTACGGCAAGCAGGACGGCTCGAAGATCCAGAATGACGCCAAGGGACGCCAGCAGGCCGAGACCGCCGAGAACACCCTGACCGGCGCGGGCGCCTTCGTGCTGAATATACAGAAGAATATATCCCGGGCGGAGATCATGGACAGGGTGGACCTGATCACCCGGGACAAGCTGGAGGTCAAGTCCCAGAACCGCACGGACGCGACCATCAGAGCGGATTCCTCGGCCACAAAGTCGGACACCGGGGTGGGCATTGGCATTGCCATTAACATCGTGAAGATGGATAACATCGCCCGCATCGGCAGCGGCTACACAGAGGCCAGGGAGCTGGAGCTGGCGGCGGAGATCGCCAAGGCCCCGGCAAAGATGGGCACCCGTACCGTTCAGCAGAACACGTCCAGTCTGCGCACCGCGATGCAGAAGGAGATCGCGGAGGCCATCACCGGGCTGATTCCTGAAAAGTACACCAAGCTCGCCGGCGTGGAAATTACGACGAAGGTCGTCTCCAAATTCGCCGGCACCTTCACCGCCAAGCTGTTTGAGGACATGGGGCTTGACAAGCTGATTGCCCTGTCGGGCGGCGAAAGCGTGGACCAGGGCTTCGTCAACGCCGGCAAGGTGATTGTGGAGCGGCTGAAGAAGTTCCCGATGTCACTGGTCGCGCCGCTGGCCACGGTGTTCTCCGAAGCGGTGGAGACCGGCGAGTCCATGCAGAACGCCGAATGGTGGGAGACCCTGCTGGAGGATGTACTGAAGACAGTCACCATGGAATACGCGGGTGACGGCTGGCAGGCGTTGAGGAAGGAGATCCTGGGGCAGGGCACCGATGTGATTCTGGGCAGCGCCATGGATATGGTGACCGGCAAGTTCTCCGGGAAGGGCTGGGACGCCTCCACGCTGAAGACGAACATGAAGGAAGCCTTCGCCAGGGCCATGGGCGGTTTCGTGGATCAGATGATCGAAACCACCATCAACAAGCTGGGCGACCGGATCCCGCTGCTGACCCAGGCCAATGTGGAGCGCGTGAAGGAACTGAAGAAGGCGCTCAGGGAAAAGACCATGGAGCAGCTTCGCGGCGATCTGTGGACGGATATCACCAAAACCTTCCGCGAGCAGGTCTATGACTATGAGAAGTATCTGATCAAGTATGCCGACGGCGATTTCGTGACCAACGCCAAGAATGAGCTGAAGGCGTGCCTGAAGGAATCCACCGTGGTCATGACCAATGAATTCCTGGATCAGCTGGCCGGACAGCTGGATGTGCGCTTCGAGAAGGAGCCGAAGACGGACCGGCACATCATCTCCACCCAGGCGATCTCCGGCGCCGGCGCGAAAATGAACAGCGGCGCGGGCAGCCTGGCCATCAGCGTGGCGAACCTGACCACCACCGCCGAGATCGCGGACAGCGCCAGCGGCGTGAACATCACCGGCGACGGCATGCTCTCGGTGAAAGCCTCGGAGCTGCGCCGCATCCGCACCCACGCCACCGCGTCGGTGGACGCCCGGGGCGAGGCGGACAACGATCTGGGCGCGGGCAAAACCGAGGACAGCGAGACCGGCGGCGGCGCGGCCGCGCGCAAGACGGCTACCTATCAGGACAAGGTGACGGTCACCACCGGCGTGGGCGGCAGCGCTCACTTCGAGACCGGCGACACCGAGGATGACCTAATGGTGATGCTGGACGTGGAGGAGGGCTATACCCTGAAGGAGGGCGACGAAATCCCCATCTCCTTCAAGGACAAGGGTTCTGAGGACGAGGACCAGGCAAAAGCCGTGATCCTCAAACGGGGCGACAGCTTCTATATCGAGCCTATGAAGGAAATCAAGGATTTCGATAAGTCCTATCAGAATGCCGACATCAAGGACCTGCTGATCAACATCGAAGTGGAGTTCGACGAGGTGCTCCACAAGGTCGTCAAGCCGGGGATTAAGGATGCCGCCGGCGCGAAGGACCTGGATGCTTCCGCCCTGTCGGTGAGCGTCGAGGGCCGGGAGGAAAAGGATGGCGGCACCACGGCCCGGGTCGGCGAGGTTGTCAGGCTGAAAGTGGACCGGAACAAGAACGAAGGCAGCAAGGTCAAGGGCGTCGAGGTGACCTACAAGGACGCTAAGGGTGTGCAGCACACCGAGACGCTGGATACCGCCGTTGTGCAGCTGAGCGCCAATAAGGACGAGATCGTGTACGGCTTCGCGATGCCGAACTGCGACATCGGCAGCATTACCGTCATCTATGAGGAGGGCGAGGACGACAGGGCCTCCGATACCGAGTCCGAGGATGCCAATGGCCGCTCCATCGGCGTTGGCGCGGCGGTGGCCTTTGCCTACGGCGGCTCCGACGTGAAGGCCTGGATCGGCAAGCGGGAAGAGGGCGTCACCGCCGGCACCGTGGCCGTGCGGGCTTCCGTCGAGCACGGGCAGGAGAACTTCTCCACTGCCGGCACCGATCCCTTCGAGGGCACAAATACAGACAAGGATTCCGAGAAGGATACGGGCCTGGACGCCGCGGTGTCCGTGTTCATCGTGGACAACGACGTGAAAGCCGGCATTGCCGGGGGCACAAACGTAACCACGACGGCAAAGAACGACGCGGAGCTCAAACCCTCCTTCAGTGTGAACGCAGCGAACGACGGCGATGATGACAAAACCGAAGCCGTGGAGGTGACCTCCGGCGCGGTCGTCGTGCAGGCCAGCGAGTCCGGCAGGACGGAGACCAAGGCCAGCGCCTTCGCCACCGGCAGCAATACGGCCGTAGGCGCGAGCGTGGCCGTGAATGTCGCGATCTCCGACATCAAAGCGGAGGTGGGGGGCAGGGTGAATGCCTCCGGCGCGGTGAAGGTCAAGGCCGACAGCGCCAGCGCGGATGAAACCTGGTCCATGGCCACGGCGATGGGCGCGGACGTGCAGCGCAACCTCAACAAGTTTGCCGACAAGGTGGACGCCACCGAGGAGAGCGCCCACGATCTGACCACCGGCAAGACCTTCGACGAGAAGGCCAAGGATCAGAAGGAAAAGGATAAGAGCAACGATACCTCCAAGCGGATTACCGGCCGCCTGAACGACGACCGGGTGAAGAGCAAGGACGGCGATGACGCCAGCGAGAACCTGAACGTCTCCACCAACGTGATGCGCTCCCAGGGCTCCAAGCTGGAGGCGGGCGAGGACGGCAACAAAGCCGCCGGCGACGCGGGCGATCAGGTGAACAAACAGTCGGGCCGCGACGACGTCAACGCGCAGCAGGATAAAAACGAGACCAAGAAGCTGCAGGTGGCGGCCACCGTGGGCGTCACCGTGGCGCTGCACACCGCGGCGGTGACCGTATCCGACGACATTGCCGCGGATGGCGACGTGGCGCTGGATGCCGTGAACGCGGGCAACTTCCGCACCCGCAGTACCGCCGCGGCGATGACGACCGAGAAGGCGGCGGGGAAGACCATCGCCGCTGCGGTGGGCGTCAGTGTCAATAACAACAAGGCCACCGTAAAAATGAGCGGCAGCATCGCCGCCGCCGGCGACGTGGAGCTGGCCAGCAACCTGACCCAGAACATCGACGAGCCCTACGTGGGCCTGCTGGCTGTGCAGTCCATCGGCGGCTCGGTGTCCGGCAAGGGCTCCGAGGCGTCGATTGCGGGCGCGGCGGGCATCCTGGTCAGCCACGCCACCGCCACCTCGCAGTTCACCGGCAGGACGCTGGAGGGCGGCGCGGTGAGCATCACCGCCAATGACAAGTCGAAGCTGGGCGTGCGCGCGGGCGGCATCAACGTGTCCAAAGGCGCGAACGTGGGCATGGGCATCTCGGCGGCCACCATCTGGAGCGGCAACACCGTGGAGGCCACGGTGGCCGACGGCGCGCAGATCACCGCCGACGACTTCAGCCTCAGCGCCGCCAAGCAGGCCGTCACCTGGGATGATTACAAGTTCCCGCTGACCATGAAGGACGTGTTCACCGATTCCTCGAAGCTGAGCGACGAGGAGCGCGAAAACGTGCGCACCGGCCTGATCGACATCCACCGGAAGCCCGGGGAGACCAGCTACACGGTGGACGTGAATCTGAATACCTATGCGCTGATGAAGGCGTTTGACGCGCTGAACGGCCTGTCCGCCGTGAACTACTACACCGAAGCCATCGCCGGCTCGGTGGTGTCGGGCGAAAACGGCGGCACGAACAAGCCGGGCGCCTTCAACGGCGCGGGTTCCTTCTCCCTTGTGCGCATCAGCAACAGCGTGAAGGCGGCGCTGGGCACGGGCGTGACCGTAGCCAGGCGCGGGGACTCCGCGGGTGGCGTGAGCATCATCGCTGACGACGCCACCACCGCCCGGATGCTGGGCGGCGCGGTGTCCGGCGGCAAGGCCAAAAAGAGCGCCGGCGTTACCGTGACGTTCCTGTCCGACGAGGACGAGGCCGTCACCACGATCGGCGGGGGCACGAGCATTACCGGCGCGGGCGACGTCACCATCGCCTCCAGGGGCGACACCCAGGCCGAAGCCTATAACGCCGCGGCCAGCGTGAACACCGCTGACCAGGACGCCAGCTTTACCGTAGGCGGCGGCATCAACGTGCTGCTGCTGAAGAACAAAGCGAAAACCAACATCGGCAGCCTTGTGAACCTCCGGGCGGGCGGCAGGCTGGAGGTTACCGCCGGCGCGGACATGGATCTGAAGCTGGTGTCTGTGGGCGTGGCTGGCGCGCGCAAGGCGGTGGCCGCCGGCGGCACCGCGGCGTACATCGACGATCAGGCCGAATCCACCGTAAACATCGGTTCGAATCATACGCTGAAAGCGCAGGACGATGTCAGCATCAGCGCGAAAACAACGGATCATCTGATCTCCGTGCTGGCCAGCGCCAGCGCCGCGCTGGAGACCGGCAAGACCAGCGCCGCCGGCGCGATCAACCTGCTGCAGTCCCGGGCGAAGGGCAAGGTGACCCTTGGCGCGGGCGGAGCGGGTAACGGCGTGACCTCCGAGCAGGGCAGCGTGACCATCGAAGGCGTCGCCGACAGCCGGGCGGTCAATGTCACGGCTTCCGCGGCGGGCAGCAAGGGCAAGGCCATCGGCCTGTCCGTCAACGCCAACCTGTTCCGCAGGGAATCCGTCGTGGAGATCGCGGGCGGCGAGGGCTATGCCGTCAGCGCGGCGAAGGATATCCTGATCCAGACATATGGCAACGATACCACCGTGATGGCGGGCCTTGCCATGGCGGGAAGCACCGGCGGGAACACGCTGGGCGGCAACCTGCCCCTGGTATCCAGTAAAAACACAGTGAAAACCACCCTCGGCAGGGGCAGCTTCACCGCCGTGGGAGAGGCCGCGATCTCCTCCCATCTGAAGGACCGCACCTATGTGATCGCGGGCAGCATCGCGCTGTCCGGCGCCGGGAGCGCAGCGGGCGGCACCGCCCTGATGGCCTTCAAGGAGAACAATGTAAAGACAGACCTGGGAACAAGCACCGTCGCGGCCCATGGCAATAACGGCAGCCTCGCCGGGCGGGTGGCGGGCAGCCCGAGCTTCAGCGGCCTGTACGTCGGCGCCACGGTGGACAACACCACCGTTACAGGCGCGGCCGGCGCGGCGCTGGCCGGAAAGAAGGGTGTCACCGCCAACGTTGTCGCGCTGTCCAGTGAAAACACCGTTACCGCGGATGCCTCGCGGGCGAAGCTGGAAGCTCTGGCTGACGACGACTGGAAGGTGGACAGGGTCTACGTCACCTACAATCCCGTCGGATCGGGCTACAAGTATTCCCTCTGGACCAGCATCGCAAGCCTTCAGCAGTACATCGAACAGATGAAGGCCGGCGAACTGAACTATGTGCGCTACCAGCTGGACGGCGTCAGCTATACGCTCACGGCAAACAGCGATCTCAGCCTGACAAACCTGAGGAAGAATCCCGGAGGCTCCGTCACCGTGAAGGCCGCGAACGACGTGTACAACGCGGTATTCGCGGGCGGACTGAATTTCGGCCTGTCCATGGGCATCGGCGCCTCTGTGGTGGTGCTGTCCGCCAATAACAATGTCACAGCAAAGGCCCATGACATCGACGCCCGGCAGGACGTGGACGTGATCGCGGACAACCGTGAAAAGAATCTGCTTCTGAATGTGAACGCGGGCGGCTCCGGCAAGACCGCCGTGGAGCTGGGCGTGACGGTGGCCGATCTGGGCAACCGGGTCAATGCCATCGTGGCCAGCGAAGTGAAGGCACGCGGGGGCAGCTTCAGCCTGAAGGCCAATAACACCACCAACCTGACAAACGCGGCCGTGGCCCTGGCCGGCGCCGGCAAGACAGCCGGCAGCCCGGTGTTTGTATACACCGGCTTTACCGGTCAGACCAACGCCGTGCTTGAAAAGGGCACCGTTGCCGCGAGGAACGGCGCGTCCATCACGGCGAATTCCGAAAAGGACATCGATCAATACACCATCGGCGCGGCCTTCTCCGGAAAGACGGCCCTGTCCGGCGCGGTGTCCGTCGTGTCTGTGAAGGACCAGACCAACGCCCAGACGCTGGCGGGCAGCGATGTGACCGCGAGCCGGCTGGACATCACCGCCGGCAGCGACTACAAGCTGGCGGGCGCCTCCGCGGCGGTGGCGGCATCTGGCCAGAACGCGGCGGCGGTGAACGGCATGGTGACCGTGATCAAGGCGGCCACCCTGGCCGAGCTGGGCGGCGACGCGGCGGCCTCCGGCGACGCGGTGAATGTGAACGCTCATTCCAAACGTGACGTGATCAACGTGGCCGCCACCGTGGCGGCCTCCGGCCAGAACGCGGCGGGAATCACGGTCATGGCGCTGGTGGCCGGCGATAAGCTGAGCCAGGATGCCGCGGATCAGCTGACCTACGGCAGCGGCGGCAAGGGGAACGGCACGCAGGCCTTCAACGCCTCCGCCATGGTGGAGACGCTGGAGGAAATGGGTATCGATACTGCCTCCATGAAGGAGCAGAAGGATGAAAACGGCAATGTGACCCGCACGGGCCTGGCTGACGACCTGATGGGCGATGGCGAGAACATGGACACTCGTGTGGGCTCAAACGGCGGCTTCGACGCGTCCTCCGGCTATACCAGCGACGACCTCTACAAAGGCGGCACCGGCGAAAACGCAACGGCCGAGGAGACCGGCGACATTCAGAACGCGAAGAATATCGGCGCGAGCGCCCGCAAGGCGGACCCGCTGGATTCCGTGACGGCCCGCATCTCAGGCGGTGTGAAGGTGAACGCCCTGGGCGTGAACGTGGAAGCCAGCCAGGAGACCCTGGCGGACCTGTTCGGCGCCAGCGTCGGCGCGAGCGGTCAGCTCGGCGGCGGGCTGAGCTTCGCGATCGCGCAGCTGCGCAGCAATGTGGTCGCGGCTTCTCTGGGCGATATCAGCGCCAACGGCAAAGATGTGAGCGTCAATGCCATTTCCCGGTCCGGTGAGGTGACGGTCACAGAGGGCTCGGGCTCTGATGAAGAGCTGCGCATGGCGGGCACGATCAAGGCGCTGGGCGACAAGCTGAACCCGACCAAGCGCTCGATCCGGGCGATCAGCATCGCGGCGGGCGCGGGCGGCGCGGTCGGCGCCGGCATCGCCGCCGGCGCGGTACGCACCGACAATGTCACCAGCGCCACGCTGGGCGGCACGGTCACCGAAGCGGGCAATGTCACCGTGAACAGCGACCATAAGTACCAGAATGTTCTGGCGGCCACCGTGGGTCTCGCCGGCGGCGGCCAGGCGGGCATCGCGGCGTCCATCGCGGGCGTCGGGGCCTATGGCACGGTGTCCTCGAAGCTGGACGGCGGCGCGAGGGTCAGCGGCGCCAATCCCAGGGTGAATGTAACCACCGATTCCGTCGTCAACGCCGATACCGTGGCGCTCACGGCCGCCGTCGGCGGCGGCGCAGGCGTTGCGGCGGGTATCAGCTTCGTGCGCAACCAGCTGACCCAGAATACCACGGTGGAGCGCGGCACGAGCATCGTGAACACCGGCGCCTCCAATGGCGGCAGTCTGACGGTGAAGGGCAAGTCCGTTACCACCGGCGGCGGCCTGCTGATGGGCCTCTCCGGCGGCACCGGAGCCGTGGGCATCGGCGTGGGCGTCGTGAACGTGAAGCCCACCGTGAATACCAGCCTGGGCGTGAACGGCTCCGGCACAACGACGATTGAAAAGCTGGGCAGCGTGGCGGTGCTGAATGACACCTCCAGCAAGGCCAGCGCCAGCGTGCTGTCCGTGAGTGCGGGCGCGGCGGCCGTCAGCGCCAATGTGCTGCTGACCTTCAACGATACCGACGCGGCTGCCAGGGCGGCAAATATTACCGGCAGCATGAACAGCTTTACCATCGACGGCCAGCTGGATGCCAGCGGCAATTCCGACGTGCTGGCCCTGACGGGCGGCTTAGGCGCGGCGGGCGTGAATATCAACTATGTGGACGTGAATTCCTCCAACACCGCCGAGCTGGACGCCGCGAACTTCAATCCGGTCATCGCGGAAAGGCTGTCCGTGACGGCGGGCGACGCGAAGGGTAAGCGGATCACCTCCGCCATGACACAGTCCATCACCGGCACCGCCGGGCTGGTCGCGGTGGGCGTGAACGTTTCCATCGCCCGCAACCGGGCCGTGAACGACGCGGTCATTAACGGCAGGGACCTGAACGCCGCCGATGTGGTGCTGGGCAGCTACGGCAAGGGCGTCGCGAAGGCGGAAATGGGCGGCGCGAGCGTGGGCGCTGTCAAGATCACCGCCTCGGTGGTGGATGCCCTGAACGAGACCACCAACCGCGCCCGGATGAACCTGACCGGCAGGCTGAACGGCAGCCTGAAGGCTGAAAGCAAGGTGTCCGGCGAGACCGACGTAAAGATGATTACCGGCGGCGGCAGCATCGTGGGCATCGCCGCCAACGTGGCCACCGCCTACGGCAGGACCAGCGCCGTGACCGACGTGGTCATCGGAGGGGCCGCCGACGGCAAACAGTCCATCGTGGCGAGCGCCGACGGCCGGGATGACGTGACTGTCGACATCGACAACCTGATCGGCTTGAACGCCATCAGCGTGGCGGCGATGGTGGGCGCGGCCCACGCGCAGGATGTTTACAGCGCGCGGGTAAAGCTGGCGAACGGCGATTACAACCTGAGCGGCGTTTCCGTCAGCACCAATTCGAACATCAACGCTGCGTCCAACGTTACCCCGTCGTCCGCGGGCATCAGCCTGTCCCTGGGATCGCTGGGCGTGAACGTGTCCAGCGCCACCAGCACGGCCTACGCCGGCGCGGAGCTGGCCCTGGAGAACGCGAAGCTCGCGGCGGAGAAGGACGTGGACGTCAGGACCGCGACCGCTTCGAGAGTGAACGGCACCGTCAGGCCCGCCACGTTCTCCTGGGGCTTGGTCATCGACGTGGGCGTGAACGATGTGTCCTCCGAATTGAAGGGCACCCAGGCGGCCACCCTGCGGCTGAACAACAGCCAGGTCGCGGCCGACGGCGTGAAGGTGCAGAGCATAGTGAACGCTGCGGATTCCAGGGCCACCGTGTCCACTTCCGGCGAGAGCGATGAGAACAAGGAAAAGGGAAACCGCGTGAAGCTGGGCGTGATCTCCAGCGAGACGAATACAGCCGAGGCGAAGGAGCGGCTTGCCAGTACCGCCGCGATCGTGGGCGAGGGCGGCACGGAAAGAACGATGACCGACACCTATTATGATATGTATTACCGCAATTCCGGCGCCTTCTACCGCCGGGTCACTGAGAAGGAGTACGCAAACTTCAACGGCGCGGTGAAGATGGCCTACCGGTTCAATAAGGTGCTGGTGTCTACGCCCTTCGGCAAATCCTATGAGAAAAACCGGATCGACGCCAATACCCTGGACATATTGGCCGGCACACCTGAGTCCGGCGTCACGACCAACGCCGAGGCCTTTACCCAGGGCGCGTTCCAGCTGGGTCTGGTCACCCTGGGCAACCTGGAAGGCGAAGCCTATGCTGGCGAGAGCATCAACACTCTGCTCAGTGGTGTGGTCGCAAACGTGAATGGCGCGGCGAAAATCACGGCCAGGGGCAACGTCAAGGCCAGGGCTTCCGGCACCATGCCCGGCTCGCTGTCCGCGGTGGACGGCGGCGAATCCACCACGACGGCGGGTGTCGGAACTGAGTCGTTCCGGCAGACAGTGAAGAGCCTGATCGGCGAGGACGCGGAGCTGCATGCCGGCGCGATCACCCTCGAGGCACTGAACAGCAGCAATGCCGTATCCAAGGTGGACAAGGGCGTCTCGGCGGCGCTGGGCAGCGTCAGCAAATCCAGCCAGGTCACCGATTCCTGGTATGACACCGGCGTTGTGATCGGCGACCGGGCAGTGCTGAAGGCAAAGGCTGGCGAGAGAGCTGACGCGGGCGGCGCGATCATCATCACCAGCAAGTCCCGCGACGACGCCAACTCCGAGGTAAAAGGCGAGAGCATCGGCGTCGCCCTGAATGTGAATATCATGCGGGGTCAGAACACGATCCATGACGAAAACAACGTGGACATCGGCCAGTACGCGAAGCTCGAGACCCTCAAGACCGAGGGCCTCGACAAGACCGGCAACATCCGGGTCAGCGTGGATGTCGCGAGCGAGGCGACCGCGAAGACCGACATGACCGGCAAAAGCCTCCTGCTGGAGGGCACCACCGTTATGGCCAGGAACACCTTTACCCGCAACGCCAGGATCAGCGTGGGGGATTACGCCGCGATCCGCTCCGCGGGCCAGCTCCGGCTGCACCTGGACAACGGTTCGTCGGACGCGATCATCACAACAGCCCTGGCGGAATCCGACGGAACCTTTGCCCTGGGCAAGGCCGACGCGCGCACTGAGCTGAACAGCAATACCGAGCTCCTCGTCGCGAAGGGCGTCAAAATCACCGGAGACGGCGTCGTGCGGCTGCAGGCGAAGGGCGGCAGCACGGGCAAAAACAACAAACCCGGCATCTACACCTTTGCTTCCGTGTCTGCAAGCGGCGGCGGCATCAACCCGGATGTCTTCTCCAGAACCACGCTGAACATTCACAACTACGTGGATGTCAACCGCGAGGCGAAGAGTGACAGCGAGAAGGATATGGTTACCATCCGCAGCGAAACCGGCAGGGTGAACCTGTGGGCAACCAACGAGAGCACCCATGTGAATACCGACGCGCATGCTTACGGCGAGGCCGCGGGTGGACGCTCGCATGCCAAGTCCATGACCGACATGAATTTGCACAACACGGTCTGGGTGGATCGCGCCAATCTGGAAGCGCCCAAGGACGAGGTGCTGCTGGAAGCGGACAACGGAGACAAGAACCGCGCCGTCATCGAGATGACCCCCTACGCGGCCCTCCTCGCGGCGGGCGGCGCCGTGTCCGCCGACGTGGAATGGAGCGGTACCAGCTTTAACCAGATCCGCAGCGATGCACCCGGTTTAGTGACGACTGTCGGGTCGTTCGTTCATAATGTGTACAGCCCGAACGACAAGAACAAGGGCATCATCTATAAGGTCTCGAGCTCCATTGGCCGCCTGCTCATCACGACGCTGGACCTCAGCGAAAGGCGGGGCAAAGTGAACTACTCCACCCGCTGCGACTTCTGCGGTACGGGCATGGCCTATGACGTGGCCGCCTCCAAACGCGCGAACACCGGCAAACCGTTTGAAAAGGCGCTCTCTCCGCTGGTGGATATCCAGAGGATGCTGGAGACGCTGGGCATTACCAAAGCGCGCTACGGCGAGGAGGACTATGCCGCCGCCAGCAAGATTTTCGTGTTGGAGCTGCCCGTGATGCTGGAGAAGGACGTGACCCTGAACAACGAACAGATTGAGAAATACCGCCTGTGGACCAATGCGGTCACCCAGCAGGATGTTTACCTGCTGCCCAATGCTACCCGGCTCTATACCAGGGCGCGGGGCGACAGGATCATGCTGCAATACGTGGCCGAAGTCATTCGTGGCGACGTGCGCGGCGACGGCGAGATCCACGAAATCGACATTATCACCGCGCTGACCGCCAATGCATTCAGAAACCCGATCATACCGGTCAGCTCCAACGGCTTCCTGGATTTCAGCACCGGCACGCTCACGCTGCCCTCCAGGGCGGACTTCGAGCTGTACCTGCACGAGGTTTCCGGCAGCTGGCTGATCGAAAAGATCGAGGAAGGCTTCATCAGAAGGCTGGACGGCGACCAGGCGGAGATCAACGAAGCCGTCCTGAACGGCAAGGAGCTGCCTGCCGGGGTGATCGTGGAAGGCCTGACCGACGGCGGTGAGCGGGACAGCTGGAAGCTGTACTGGCTGGGCGACAGCCCCGGAACGGCGAAGGATCCCGACCAGGTGCTGCTCGGCCTGCTGCTGAACCCCGAAACCGACGAGGCGGACGCCTTCCGCACCAGCGTGAGCGCCATCGAAAACGGCGAAGACCCTGTGGACGTATCGCTGTACCTGTACCGCGACAGCAAGTCCGACCGCAGCGAGGTGGAGAAGTACAACTGCATGTTCTTCGATACGCCAGAAGGCGAAAAGAGCCTGGTGAAGGTCGTGACCGATGTGCTGATGGGTAGTGTGCTGGAGATGCCGCGTTCTCTGGAAATCGTACTGCGCGGCTTCGAAATCGCGGGGGCGGACTTCCCGGCCTACAGCCTGACCGATCACTTCTTCGCCATGTGCGATGGCACGGACGGCGGGGTGAGCATGTTCGACGGTTTCTATACCAACACCTTTGACGGCGATATCTTCGATTCCGGCTACATCCGCATTGAGGGCATTGTGGACGGCAATCTGAACGTCATCCTCAAGGAGGGCCAGCCCATCTGGCCGGAGTGGACCGGCGAGGATACTGCCGCCGATATCGCGGGCAATGAATATGTGTGTGCGGAGGACGGGTGGTATCCCGCTGAGGAAGCGCCTGAACAGGAGCTTCCTGAGAATACCGCGGCGTAAGGTCTGCCCGGAGCGGCCGGTCTCTTGAAGGAATAAGCGTGAACAGGGGGGACCGCTTCCGGCGGTCCCCCCGCTTGGGTGTTTACTGGGAGCCTGAAGAAAGGAATCAATCGGATGAAAACAACAGGTTTAATCGCGCTGCTTCTGCTGATTCTCCTGCTGCCTCCCCCCGCGCCGTCACTGGCTGAAGGCGCGGAGGAGGATCTTGACGAATGGACAGTGCTGTTCTACTTCTGCGGTTCCGACCTGGAGTCGAAGTACGGCTATGCCAGCGACAACCTGGCGGAGATTTCCCAGGTAAGATACCCGGACAATTACCTCCCCGTACTCGCGAAGTCCTATGGCGTGAAGGTGGAAGAACCCTCCGCGCCGGGCAGGGTGAACATCCTGATTGAGACGGGCGGCAGCCATGAATGGCGCACCGGCGAGCGGCACCTGGGCATGAACGTGGACCCGGAAGCGCTGCAGCGCTGGCGCTACAGCTATTATCCCTACGGCGGACAGGACACGGATGGCCCATACGACGGCTTCGAGCTGCTGGAAACGCTGCCGCTTCAAAGCATGGCGGACCCCGTTACGCTTTCCGACTTTATCCGCTGGGGTACGCAGACCTGCCCGGCGAAGAAGACGGCGCTGGTGCTGTGGAGTCATGGCGGCGGCGCTCGAACCGGTCTGTTCATCGACGAGCTGTTCGACAACGACGTGATGTACCTGTATGAGCTTCGGCAGACGCTGTCTGACGCCGGGGCACGCTTTGAAGCCGTGGTGATCGACGCCTGCCTGATGGCGAACCTGGAGACCGCCTGGTCGCTGCGCGAGTATGCCGAATGGATGGTGGCTTCGGAGGAGACCGTACCCGGCAAGGGTACAGCCATCGACGCATGGCTGCAGGCGCTGGTGAACAACCCCGGCTGTGATGGCAGGCAGCTGGGACGCATCGTGTGCGACGAGACGGCGATCAAGTATGCCAATTTGGAGGATGAACAGAGCCAATCCATACTCACCTGGTCGGTGATCGATCTATCCAAGGTCGATGCGCTGGTGGACTGCTGGTCACGGTTCCTGGAACAGATGAACGATTCCCTGCGCCTCTACCCCAATGTACTAACGGTATACGCACGCTATCTGGCGGATGCCGAGGAGTATGGCAATGGCGCGGACGATATGCGGGAGCTCGGCGACCTGGCGTACAACAGCAGCCTGTTTAACTTTGTGGATGCCGGTGTTCTCAACGGCCTGGCAAACGCCCTGTCCGACGCGGTGACGTACAGCACACATGGAAGCGGCCGCGTTGGCGCAAGGGGCCTGTCCTTCTATTACCCGATGGACTTTGATACAGACAGCCTCGATCTATACGCCATGAACTTTCCGCTTGCCGAATACCTGGCCTATCTGGAAGCGGTTCTGCCGTGGACAGCGCCGGACTGGGTGCATGAAAGCGTCGAGCCTGTGCCGGACATCGATACGATCCCCGAGTTTACAATCACCGTCGAAAAGAGGTTTTGCGCGGACGGTATGCCTGCTCTGAACCTGAAGGACTCGGCGTTCATCGTCGATAGCGCCTACTATCGCCTGTATCGCCTGGACGAGGAGACCGGCGATGTGGTCAGGCTGGGGCGCACGAACTGCACCATCGAAGTCGCCGAGCAGGATTCTGACTATGTTGTTTTGCAGCGGGCGCGGGATCCCCTGCACTGGCCGTCGGTGGATGGCGTGCTGTTCTGCATGGACATGATTGAACTGCGGGGGAACACGAAGCTATACAACGTACCTGTGCAAATCGATTCCCGGAACAGCGTGCTTCGCTGTGGACGCACGGTCGCTTCCGATACAGACGACTCAGGCGAGGTCGTGGATCTGAATGACTATGTGATCTACGGCTTGTGGGTAGGCTACGACATCAACAGCGAGCTGTTGAACCGGAGCGTGACACCTCTGTCCAAGCTGTCTGGTCAGGAATATCGATTCCTGTATCCGGTGGACGGCAGCGAAAAAGACGGAAAGGTCCGCTACCAGGTCAGCCATCCATTGACAATGAACCGTGCCCCCTATGTGGAAGAGATCCCCTTGCCGGCGGGGACCTATTACCTTGAATACGAGGTCGTCGATGTGTTTATGCGTTCGACCATCATGGATCGGATCGAGTTCAGATGGGACGGCGAAAACATGATCCTTGCACAGGAAGACGCATGGACGGATTAAAACGGAGATATACTGAGGATGAGTGAAATGAACGGAAACATTGAGAATCATGACATCTTCGGGCAGCTTCCGGAGGAATTGAGGGCATTCCTTGCACAGCTTCCGGAGGAAACGAAGGAGAAGCTCCGGGGCTGCAAAAGCGAAGAGGAAGCCATGGACATCCTGCAGGGAGACATGATCCCGGTCCCGGATGAGGTGCTGGATTCCGTGGCCGGGGGCCGGGCGTGGCAGCCGGAATGCGGGATGTACTCATCCAAAAAGCCTTAAAGGAGACAGGGGTTCTCTGTCTCCTTTTTCGCCGCCTCATCACCCGCTCCGGCGGGTGTTTCTTATTGTGCGGATACACGACACTGTCGATCGTTCGGCGCCAGCGGATTTTTGGATAAAGCATTACAGGGATAAAGTTGCCGCGTTCGAGTCTGGGGAAATATACACACGGATGCAAAAAGAACACCGGGAGGAGCTGGCATATCAGGATCGGATTATACGGAGATTAAAGCGGGATCTGGCGAAAGCCAAGGCTGAAAACAGTCGGATTGTTCGCTACTGGATGCAGATGGCTGAGGATGTACGGGTCGAATGTGAGAAAGAGAAGGCTCTCATGAGAAAAGAGATTGAAAAAATGAGGGCAGAGAAAGAAGAA
>JAFYBB010000229.1 GCA_017540445.1 Clostridia bacterium
ACGGAGGTGAACACCTTCAGGCTGTCCGCGCCCATGTCATAGGCCGATTCCTCGATGGACTTGTCGATCTGCCGAAGCGCCGATATGCCCGAGCGCGTGCCGGTGGGCAGCGAGCGCACCACGAACACGATGATCAGTATGAGCCCCGTGCCGTAGATGCCGCTGAGCACGCCGGTGTGGAACAGGCCGTTGGCGAAGCCGCGGATGTAGCCGACGCCCAGCACCGTGCCGGGCACGGCCATGGCCAGTATCGACACCGCCTCAATAAAGCCCTTGGCCTTGAACTTGCGCTTGACCACCAGGTAGGAGATGATCATCGACAACAGCGCGGTGATCGGCGAGGCGATCAGCGACAGCACGAAGGAGTCGCGGAAGGCCTGCAGGCCCCTGTACTTGGTGAACACCTGGCTGAACCACTTGAAGGTCAGCGGCGTGAACTTGTAGCCCCAGGTGGGGAACAGCGCGCCGATGGGCACGCAGATGTACATCATGATGACGAACAGCGCCGCCAGCGAGCACAGCACCGTCAGCGGCACCGTGACCGACTTGTCCTCGATCAGCATCCTGGCGCGGCTGGCCTTGCCCGTCAGCGTGGCCGCCGTCTTGCGCTCCAGGTAGTACTTCTGCACCGCGAACATCGCCAGCGTGATGCACAGCAGCACCACGGCCATCGCGGCCGCGCCCTGCTTGTCCATGGCGCCGGTGATCTGCAGGTAGATCGTGGTGGCCAGTGTGTCGTAGCTGCCGCCGATGATCATCGGGTTGGCGAAGTCGGCGATGGACTCGATGAACGTCACCAGGAACGCGTTGCCCAGGCCGGGCAGCAGCAGCGGCAGCGTCACCGTGGTGAACACCTTCCAGCGGGAGGCTCCCATGTCGCGGGAGGCCTCCTCCATGCTGGGGTCGATGTTCTTCAAAAGGCCCTTCATCATCATGTAGCACACCGGGAAGAACGTCAGCGTCTGCACGATGACGATGCCCCAGTAGCCATAGATGTTGTTGTCGTAGATGCCCAGCACGAAGCGGGTGATCAGGCCCGCCTTGCCGAACAGCATGATCATGGACAGCGACAGCACAAACGGCGGCGACACCACGGGCAGCATCGAAACCACCTTGAACAGGCCGCCCACCGCCTTGCGCATCTTCACATAGACCTCCACATAGGCAAACAGCAGGCCGATCAGCGTGGACAGTATGCCCACGACGAAGCCCACCTTCAGCGTGTTCGTGATGGCCCTCCGGAAGGTGTGCATCTGGAAGATGCGTTGGAAGGTCTCCAGCGAAACGCCCTTGGAGCCGTACAGGCTGTCCACCAGCAGTATCGCCAGCGGATAGAGTATAAACAGCGTCAGAAAGGCGATCAGAAGCACGATGGTGGTCATCATAATGGGGTCCGCCATCAGCTTCTTCCGATCCAGCGCCGCGCCTTGGCCGCGTGCCATAAGCAGCCTCTCCTTTCCTCGTTGACGTAAAATCCCCGCCCGGCGGGGCGGGGATTTGGGGGGCGTCGGTTTATTCGGTCTTGAAGCGGTCGTCGGCGGCTTCGCCCAGCGCGTTCATGACCTCTTCGACGTACTTGCCGGTGTTGGCGGCGGCGTCGGCGAAGTCATAGCCGTCCCAGACCAGGCTGGGATCCAGGCCGAAGTCGACGGCCTGCTGCGGCTGCTTGGCGTTGTCCAGCACCAGGAACTGGTAGGAACCGTTCTGGGCGGCCAGCTCCACGCATTCGGGGCTCAGCGCGTACTCCATGAACAGGCGCGCGGCATTGGGATGCTTGGCATGGTTGAAGATGGCCACCGGCCCGATCTCGCAGGAGGTGCCGTCCTTGGGGATGATCAGCTGGATGTTCTCATAGCCGTTGTCCACGATCTGGAAGATGCCGTCGTGGAGGAAGCCGATGCCGATCACGCACTCGCCGGTGCCCACGTTCTTGGAGGGGCCGGAGCCGGACTTGGTGTACACCTGGATGTTCTTGTCCAGCGCCACCAGGTACTTGATGCCCTCGTCGTGGCCCTTCATCTGCAGCAGGGTATTCACGACCAGCTTGGCGGTGCCGGCGGTGTTGTAGTTGGACAGCCAGATCAGGCCCTTGTACTCTTCCTTCAGCAGGTCGTCCCAGGTCTCAGGCGCGGCCAGGCCCATGCGGTCCAGCTCGTCCTTGTTGACCATGAAGCCCAGTATGCCGGTGTAGATGCCGTACCAGTAGCCGTCGGGATTCTTGTACATATCCTTGGCCAGGTGGGCGGCGTTGGCCGGCACATAGCTGTTGTCCAGCAGGCCCTTGGCCGCGGCGTCGTCATAGGGGTTGTTGGTGCCGCCGAACCACACGTCAGCGGAAGGATTCTCGCCCTCTTCCTCGATTTTCGGGGGAACCTCGCCGGTGGACAGGCGCTGGTACTGGGTCTTGATGCCGTAGAGCTCTTCAAAATGCCGGGTGGCGGCGGCCAGGTAGTCCTCCTCGCAGGAGCCGTAGACCACCAGCTCGCCCTCTTCCTTGGCGGCGGCCAGCAGGTCCGCGTCGACCTCCTCCGCGAAGGCGGAGCAGCACGCCAGCAGCATCAGCGCGGCCAGCAGGATCGCAAGCAGTTTCTTCATACATGATACCTCCGTTTCTTCTGGTCTTAACAACCAAGTGACATTATACGCCAATTTGTCCCGGTTGTCAATATGAAATTAACATTGTCAACCGTTTTGGGCGGTTTTCTTCCCGGTGAGCCGGGCCCAGAATTCCCTTCTCTTCTTCCTCCGCTCCAGGCGCTCGCCCAGATCGCGCGCGCCCACGCCGTACACCAGGTACAGGATCAGGCCGGATACCAGCATGATGAACACCGTGGAGGCGCACCGGCGGCCGGAGCCGTTCATGTTGTAGCCGTCGCGGCCCTCCTCGGCGGTCATCGACTGTATGACCATGGCGTAGCTCTTGCCGTAGCTGGAGTGGAAGGTGGCCGACATGTCGTACTCGGTAAACAGCGCGTTGAAGTTCAGCGCGAACACCGCCAGCACGCTGGGCAGCACGATGGGCAGCTTCACCCGCAAAAACGTGACCAGGGAACTGGCGCCCAGGTTGCGGGCCGCGTCCTCCAGCTCGTCGTCGATGGCGTAGAAGGCGGCCTTCACCATCCGCAGCGCGAAGGGCAGCTTGACCACCGTGTAGGCCATCACGATCAAAAAGCGCACGTTCTCCCGGTAGTACATGTTCTTGCCCAGCACGTACCACACCTCGTTGTTGAAGAAGATGCGGAACGAGTAGCAGATCAGTATCGTGGGCAGCAGCCACGGGAACAGCAGGCAGGCCTCCACGATGGCGGCGCGCTTCTTGTTGCGGTGCTTGAAGATGTAGTTCACCGCCACCACCACGATCACGCAGGCCAGCGCCGCCGCCAGCGCCGACAGCACGAAGCTCAGGCGGATGCCGCCCACCGTGTCGGCGTTGGAGAACACGCCGGAGATCACGCCCTCGCGCAGCTTCTGCTTGCCGCGGGAGGTGGTGAAGCTGTAGTCCTGGGTGCCGAAGAAGTTGACCAGCGTCCAGCTGGACGGGTTCAGGCTCTTGGCGCGTATGGCCGGCCAGTTCTGGAACGCGAACAGCACGATCATGACCACCGGGGTCATGTAGATCAGGAACAGCACGTAGGCGTAGGCGTGGGCCACGACGTTCCAGACCGGGTTCTGGATCTTCTGCTTGACCAGCTTGGCCTTGGTCTTGCTGACGGACAGGTAGTGGCCCTTGCGCTCGTAGTGGTTCAGCGTGGTCAGCAGCACAATGGTGAACAGCGCCAGTATGATGGACAGCAGCGCGGCGCGGGCCTGCGGGAAGGCCTCGTCGGCCACGGAGGAGCCGGCCAGGCGCACGATCTCGGGGTTGATGGAGTTGTAGCCCAGCAGCGTCGGCGCGGACATGGCGCACAGGCCGGTGATGAAGGTCATGACCGTCAGGCTGAACAGCGTGGGCAGCAGCGTGGGCATGACCACCTTCAGAAGCACCTTGAAGGGCTTGGCGCCCATGTTCCGGGCGGCCTCGACGGTGTTGTAGTCGATGCCGCGGATGGCGTTGCGCAAAAACAGCGCGTGGTTGCTGGTGCAGGCGAAGGTCATCGTGAACAGCACCGCGCTGAAGCCGGAGAACCACTGGCGGTTCATCTGCGGGAACAGGTTCACCAGCCACTGGGTCAGCATGCCGTTGTTGTCGTACAGGAACTGATAGCCGGTGACCAGCGCCACGCCGGAGTAGATCAGCGTGGTCATGTAGCCCAGGCGCAGTATCTTCGCGCCCTTGATGTCAAAGTACTCGGTCAGCAGCACGATGCTGATGCCCACCACGTTCACGGTGATCACCAGGCACACGGCCAGCTTCAGGGAGTTGATCACGAAGCTGGGCATGTTGCCGGCGAAGAAGAAGCGTATGACCGCCAGCGGGTCGGCATTGCCCGCCGCGTCCTTCGTGGTGAAGATCGAGGTCAGCGTGTTCAGGCAGGGCAGCACCATGAAGCCGAGGAACAGGTATACGAACAGCGCGCCGCCGAACACCTTCCACACCAGCGACAGGTCGAAGCCGCTCTTTCGCTTGAGGGTCTGTTGCATGCCTCTCCCCCCTCTCAGTAGCTCATGACATCCTGCGGGTGGATGCCGATGGTCACGGTTTCGCCCGGCTCGTAGATGTTGATGCCGTCGTTCTTCTCGATGACCTTGATGGTCTGCCCCGCGGCGTTGATGTAGTACTTGATGTACAGGCCGTAGTATTCGCGGTTCTCGATGACGCCCGGCGTCTGGAACTCATTCTCGTCCTTGGGCCGGTTCACCCGCACCCGCTCCAGGCGGATGAAGTGGTGCTTGCCTTCGGCCAGGCCCAGGCCCTTGACGACGCCCGCGCCCAGCGGGTTGATGTCGCCGATGAAGTTGGCGACGAACTCGGTCTTCGAGTGGTTGTAGACCTCGTTGGGCGTGCCGATCTGCTCGATGTAGCCCTTGTTGAACACCGCGATGCGGTCGGACAGCGTCAGGGCCTCCTCCTGGTCGTGGGTCACGTAGATGGTGGTGATGCCGAACTCCCGCTGCATCTTCTTCAGCTCGTTTCTCAGCTGCACGCGCAGCTTGGCGTCCAGGTTGGACAGCGGCTCGTCCATGCAGATGATGGCCGGCTCGGTCACCAGGGCCCGAGCGATGGCCACGCGCTGCTGCTGGCCGCCGGAGAGCTGGGAGACCGCCTTGGCCAGCTGCTCATCGGACAGGTCCACCTTGCGGGCGATGGTCTGTATCTTCTGCTCGATCTCGGGCTTGGGCAACTTCTTGATCTTGAGCCCGAAGGCGATGTTGTCGTGCACGGTCATCGTCGGGAACAGCGCGTAGCTCTGGAACACAATGCCGATGTTGCGCTTCTCGATGGGCACATGGGTGATGTCCTGGCCCTGCATCTTCACCGTGCCGCTCACGGGCTCGATGAAGCCGGTGATCGTGCGCAGCGTGGTGGTCTTGC
>JAFYBB010000021.1 GCA_017540445.1 Clostridia bacterium
AGGCCTTCTTGCCCTTGCCCGCGGCCAGCTTCTTGTCCCACATGGCCCAGACCTGTCCGCTGAGCAGCACGGAGGAGTAGGTGCCGGCGAGCATGCCGACCAGCAGCGGGAACGCGAACTCCTTGATGGAGGACACGCCGAAGATGTACAGGCACACCAGTGTGAACAGCGTGGTCAGCGTGGTGTTGATGGTACGCGACAGCGTGCTGGCGACGGAGACCTCCACCACGTCCATCATGTCGACCTGCGTGTAGCCCGGCTTGGAGCGGGTCTCGCGGATGCGGTCGAAGATGATGATCGTGTTGTTGATGGAGTAACCGACGATGGTCAGGATCGCGGCGATGAACGGGCTGTTGATCTGGAACAGGCCGCGGAAGAACACCATGGCCGAGCACATGATCAGTATGTCGTGCACCAGCGCGAACAGCGCGGCCGCGCCGGACAGCGGGCTGAACCGGATCGCGATGTAGATCAGCATGCACACGAACGCGATCAACAGCGCCTTGATGGCGTTGGACAGCAGGTCGTGGCCGGCAATGGCGCTGACGTGGTCGATGGACACGAAGCGGAAGTTCGGATACTTGGCGCGCATCGCGGTCTCCAGCTTGTCGCGGACCTGGCTGGTCACGTCGTCCATGTCCACCAGTATGCGCAGGTTGCTGCCGGTCTCCTCGACGACCTCGGGGTCGCCCTCCTCGACCTCGGTGTTCTCGTCCGGAGCGGGGGTCTCGCCCTTAGCCTCGGTCTCCTCGGTCTCCTCCTCGGCTTCCTCGGCGGCCTCTTCCGCCTCGGCGGCGGCAGCCTCTTCGGCGGCCAGCCTGGCGGCCTCGGCCTCGGCGTCGTACTTGACGAACTGGATGCTGTTCAGCCCGTAGCCGCCCTCCTCCAGCGCCTTGGTGACCGCGGCCTGTACGGCTTCCTTGTCGAAGTCGCCGCCCATGTCGAACTCAAAGATGTTGCCGCCCGCGTAGGTCAGCTCGTAGCCCAGGTTGCTGATCTCCATGTTGGTGGCGGTGCGGTAGCTGGTCTCGTTCGCGCCGGCGACCACGCCAGTGACGGCGGCCTTCACCACGTCCTCCATGCCCTCGGTGGCGTCCGCCAGCTTCAGGCGGATCTGCAGGTCGGTCAGCCCGTCGTCGTTGATGCCGGACTTGTCCAGGCTGATGCCCGCTTCCTTGGCGATCTCCTCGGGGGTCTTGGCCGCGGCCTCCGCGGTCTCCTCGGCGGCCTCGGTGGCGGCCTCGGCGGTCTCCTCGGCGGCCTCCGCGGTCTCCTCAGCGGCCTCGGCGGCGGCCTCGGCGGTCTCCTCGGCGGCCTCGGTCGCAGCTTCCGCGGTCTCCTCGGCGGCTTCGGTCGCGGCTTCAGCGGTCTCCTCGGCAGCTTCGGTCGCGGCTTCAGCGGTCTCCTCGGCGGCCTCGGTGGCGGCCTGCGCGGCGGCGGCGATCTCCGCCTGCAGCGCCTTGGACGCGGCGGACGGGGCGGCCTTGGTGATCTGGTTGTCGGTGTAGCCGGAGGCGTTCAGTATGGCCTCCACGTCGTTGCTGTCGTAGTTCTCGCCGACGGAGTAGTTCAGTATGGAGCCGCCGGTGAAGTCAATGCCCAGGTTCAGGCCAGCGCCGGCGATCTGCATGATCAACGCGATGACGATGATCGCGCCGGAGATGCAGAGGAACAGGCGGGTATTGCCGGTAAACGTCTTTTTCATGCTCGTTCCCTCCTCCTTAGCGCGTATAGGCCCTGCGGTCGTTGAAGCCCAGCTTGCAGATCAGTATCAGCAGGCCGCGCGTGATCAGCACCGCGGTAAAGTAGGACGCGATGATGCTGATCATCAGCGTGGTGGCGAAGCCCTTGATGGTGCCGGTGCCGAAGATCAGCAGCACGACGGCGGCGATCAGGGTGGTCACGTTGGAGTCCAGAACGGCACGGCCGGCGTTGCGGAAGCCGAACTTCACGGCGTTCAGCGGCGTGCGGCCCTCCTTCAGCTCTTCGCGGAAGCGCTCGAATATGACCACGTTGGCGTCGACGGCCATGCCGATGCCCAGCAGGATGCCGGCGATGCCCTGCAGCGTCAGCTGCGCGCCGGAGATGGCCAGCGCGTAGAACACGATCAGCACGTAGATCAGAAGCGCCATGTCGGCGGCCACGCCGGGCAGCCGGTACATCACCAGCATGAACACCAGCACCAGTATCAGGCCCACGATGCCGGCGATGACGGCGCCGTCAATGGCCTCGATGCCCAGCGTGGCGGAGATGGCGCGGGTCTCGACCTCGGCGATGTCCATCGGCAGCGCGCCGGACTGGATCAGCATCGCCAGGTTGCTGGCCCACTTGTAGGAATCCTCGGAGGACTCGCTCTTGGAACCGGTGATGATGCCGTTGCCGCCGGCGATCACGGCCTGCACCGTGGGGGCGGAGATCAGCTCGTCGTCCAGGTAGATCGAGATGGACTGGCCCATGAACTCGCGGGTGGCGTTCTCAAAGGCCTTGGAGCCCTCGGCGTTGAGGCTGAAGCCCACGCCGAACAGCGTCTTTTCGTCGTTGGCGTACTGAACGCCGGCGGCCTTGATGTCCTTGCCCTCGACCACGACCTTGCCGTTGGGGTCGCGGAACTCCAGGTGGGCCGGGGTGCCGATGATGCGGGCGACCTCCTGCGGGTCGTCCACGTCCGGGATCTCGACCAGTATGCGGTCGGTGCCCTGTACGGCCACGTTGGCCTCGGTAAAGCCGGCGTTGGTCAGCCTTGTGCGCAGCGCGCTCACGGTGCCCTCCAGCAGGCTGTCATAGTTCTCGATGGTGGTATCTGTGGCGATGTACTCGGTGGAGACGCCGCCGCGCAGATCCAGGCCCAGGCTGATGGCGCTGGACACCGGCTTCAGGATGTACTTGCCCACCTGCAAGCCGTGCAACGCCAGGAACGCCGCGATGACGATCACGACCGCGACGATCACCAGTTTGATCAAGCTCTTCTTCATTCGGTCTGTCCTCCCTGCTCTTGGCTGTGGACACAGCCATGTCAGCATATATCATACATCGTGCTATTATACTCACAAAATCCGGGCACGTCAACCTGTTTTATGTTGTTTTACCGTTGTTTATAATAAGAATATAACAGGGCGCGCCCCCGCCGCCGGTTGTCCGGCGCGCGGGAGCGCAAGGATGGGGGAAATGGAGAGTGAAGAGTGGAGTGTGGAGTGTGGAGTTTTGGTTGAAATCCTTCGGATTTCTTTGATTGAGAGGAAACGGATTGCCGCGTCGGCCG
>JAFYBB010000230.1 GCA_017540445.1 Clostridia bacterium
CGCGGGGCTCGGGCTTTTGGCGGCCTGCCTGCCCGCAAGTTGGGAGGCGGCCGCGCCCCGTGGCCCCATCGGGCTCGCGGCGGTGTGCTTTGCCGGGCCGCTGTGCGAGGAAATCGTCTACCGGGGCATGGTGCTCCGGCGCGCCCGGGCGATGCTGCCGGGCCGGGCCGCGCTTCTGATCTCCGCGGCGCTGTTTGCCGCGGGCCACGGCACGCCCCCGCGGATGGCCGCGGCGCTGTTCGCCGGGCTCGTCTTCGGCGGCGTCTGTCTGCGCGGCGAGGCATGCCGCCCCGGCGCGGGGCTGCCCGCCGCGGCGCTGTGCCACATGGCCGCCAACCTCATACCGCTGCTTCGCCGGTGACGGGCGAAGGGCTACGCTACATAGGGGAAATCGCACATGACGCTCTCTTCCATGCTCTACAAGCTGATACTCGGACCGCTGACGCTGCTGTTTGACCTGATCTTCAGCGTCGGCTATCGCTACGTCACCACGAACATCGCGCTGCTGGTCGCGCTGCTCAGCCTGTCGATCAATTTGCTGGTGCTGCCGCTGTACCGCCGCGCCGACGCCCTCCAGGAGGAGGAGCGGGCGCAGTCGGCCCGGCTGCAGCCCGGGGTCCGGCAGATCAAGAAGGTCTTCAAGGGCAACGAGCGGTTCATGATATTGCAGACCTATTACCGCCAGAACGGCTACAAGCCCTGGTACGCGCTGAAGGGCTCGATCTCGCTGCTGCTGGAGATCCCCTTCTTCATCGCCGCGTACAACTACCTGTCCGGCTTCCGCGTGCTCCAGGGCGTGGCCTACGGCCCCATTCGCGACCTGGGCGCGCCGGACGGCCTGCTGCACATCGCCGGGCACGCGATCAACCTGCTGCCGCTGCTGATGACGGGCATCAACCTCGTCTCCGGCGCGATCTACACCAAGGGCATGCCCGTGCGCTCCAAGGTGCAGATGTACGGCATGGCGCTGATCTTCCTGGTGCTGCTGTACGATTCCCCCTCGGTGCTGGTGTACTACTGGACGCTGAACAACATCTTCTCGCTGGTCAAGAACATCTTCTACCGGCTGCGCCACCCCAAAAAGGTCATCGCCTGGCTCGCCTCCGTTTCAGGCCTGGCCCTGCTGGCCTTTACGCTGACGCGCTTTGGCGGTATGAGCGCCGCCAGAAAGTGCCTGATGCTCACGGTGTGCCTCGCGCTGCAGCTGCCCCTGGCCGCGGGCCGGCTGATGGGGCGCAGGCCGCACACCCCCGCCGCGCCCACCACCCGGGGCGACAGCGTGCTGTTCACGGTGTGCTGCCTGTTTCTGACGCTGCTGCTGGGCGCGCTGATCCCGCTGGACGTCATACGCTCGTCCCCGCAGGAATTCATCGACATCACCAACTACCATTCGTCGCTGAACTACGTGGCGTCGTCGCTGCTGCTGGCCGCGGGCGTCTTCCTGCTGTGGTTCACGATCTACTACCGGCTGCTGGGCAGCGGCGCGCGCCGGGGGTTCGGCTTCGTCACCGCGGCGCTGTGCGGCATCTGCGTGATCGACTACACCTGCTTTGGCGGCAGCTACGGCACCATGTCCGCCGAGCTGGCCTATGAGACCGGGCTGGTCATCACCAAGCGCCAGTACCTGATCAACGGGCTGGCCCTGCTGGCGGTCACCGGCGTGATCTGGGCGGCGTGGCGCCTGCGCCGCTCGCTGTTGCGGGTGGTGGCGGCGGCGGGCTGCATCGCGCTTCTGGGCATGTCCCTGATGGATGTCAATGCCATACAGAGCGCCAACGCGGACCTGCTGAGCGACATGAAGGCCGACGCCGAGGCCCAGGCCGAAAGCCTGGAGGTCAGCTTCCCGCTGGACCAGTCGGGCAAAAACGTGGTCGTCGTGATGCTGGACCGGGCCATCGGCCGCTTCCTCCCCTACATCCTGGAGGAGAAGCCGGAGCTGAAGCAGCGCCTGGCGGGCTTCACCTTCTATCCGAACACGCTGTCCTACGGCAGCCACACCAACATCGCCGCCCCGGCGCTGTTCGGCGGCTACGAATACACGCCCGACGCCATCAACGCCCGCGACGGCGAGCCGCTGCGGGACAAGCACGACGAGGCGCTGTGCATGCTGCCGGTGCTGTTCCGGGAGAACGGGTACGACGTGACGGTGTGCGACCCGCCCTACGCGGGCTACGGCGAGGTGCCGGACCTGTCCATCTACGACCAGTGGCCGGGCATCAACGCCTGCCTCACCATGACCTCCAAGGCCATCGACAACAACAGCCTGCTGGAGAGCAACGAAGCGGTGCGCCACCGGGATTTCTTCTGCTACAGCGTGTTCCGCGCCGCGCCGCTGGTGTTCCACAAGCTGCTGTACAACAGCGGGCGCTACGGCGAGATCAACACCGTCTGGACCCAGATGATGCAGGGCATGTACAGGGCGCAGGGTCTGAACTACGCCTTCATGAAGGACTACGGCGCGCTGTCCATGCTGCCCGGGTACACGCGGATCCGCGACGAGGGCAAAAACACCTTTTTGATGCTGGACAACGAGGCCCCGCACGCCCCGGTGCTGCTGCAGATGCCCGACTACACCCCCGCCATGCAGGTGGACAACACCGCCTATGAGTCCAGGCCCATCGTGCGGACCGATCGGGACGGCAGCGCCATCGAGCTGGCGACGCGCCGCCAGCTGCAGCACTACCACATCAACATGGCCACGATCCTGAAGCTGGCCGACTGGTTCGACTACATGCGCGAGAACGGCGTGTACGACAACACCCGCATCATCGTGGTCAGCGACCACGGCTTCATGCTCGACGGCCTGTTCGACATGGAGCTGAGCGCCAGCGAGGACATGATGTTCTACTGCCCGCTGCTGATGGTCAAGGACTTCGGCGCCGACGCCTTCTCGGTGGACGAGCGCTTCATGACCAACGCCGACACGCCGCTGCTGGCCGTCGACGGGCTGGTGGACCCGGTCAACCCGTTCACCGGCAACGCGCTGAGCGACGCGCAGAAGTACGCGCCGGAGCAGCGCGTGGCCAACGTGACCAACTTCAAGCCCATCACCAACAACGGCAACACGTTCAAGACGCTGTACTGGTTCGTCAACCGGGACGCTCCCAACGACCTGTCCGCCTGGCGGCGCGCGGACGAGGGCACGACCACGAGGATCGATTGAGCGTCACAGAATACGGAACCGCCGGTCAGGGCCAAACGACCTTGACCGGCGGTCCCGTTATTGCGTCCATTCAGCGGACCGGCATGCCCGCTTCCCCGCGCTCCCACGTCGCGAACGGGCCGGGCAGCGCGGCCGCGCCGCGGGGCGCGCCCAGCATGTCCTCGGGGCTCGCGGGCAGCGCGGTCACGGCGGCCACGTCCTGCGGTTCACGAATCAGCGCCAGCCGCTTCAGCTGGGCCGGCAGGCCGCGGGGCCCGTCGGCGCTCTGGCGGATGTGCACCTTCAGATCGTCGTCCAGTTCGATGTCGAACCAGCCGTTCTGGCCGGTTTGGTCAAAGCCGCAGAACTCCCGCCAGGCGGGCAGGTTCAGGCAGACCTCGGGCTCCGGGTACATCACCCGCAGGTAGCCGCCCCTCATGCGCACGTACAGGTTGCCCTCGGCCCGGTTGTCCCGGGTCGGGAACACGATGGCCGCCTCGCCGCAGTCGTAGAAGATGTTGTTCTCGATCCGGGCCCGGCAGGAGGTGCCGCCCCGGTCCGAGCCGCCCATCCTGAAGGGCACCGGCTTGGCGTAGTAGCCACTGTGGCGGCACTTGCCGATCAGGTTGTGGGCGATGAACAGCCGGTCGGTGCCCTCGGCGTAGATGCCGTAGCCGTTCACGGCCTCGCTCTCCCGCAGCTTGTACCAGCCGGAGGAGCCGGGCTCCACGGGCACCTTCGCCGGGTCGAAGCGCCCCTCCACGTTCCAGATCACGTTGTTGTCGATCAGGTTCACGCCGTCCCGGGTGCACTCGATGAATATGGCCTCCCGCTGCTCGATGCCATCCAGGAACAGGTTGCCGGTGATGCGGTTGTTCTCGTTGCCGCAGTCCAGCCACAGGTGGTCGGCCCGCAGTGTCTCCCGGAACACATTGCGGCGGATCAGGGCGCTTACGCTGTTGTGCAGCTTGATCGCCCCGGCCTCCCAGGACAGCTCCATCTTCTGCCAGCCGGTGCCCCGGATCAGGTTGTCCTCGATCAGCATGCGCTCGGCGAACAGCCCGGCGATGCCGCAGACGCCCGCGTCCAGGATCTCACAGCGGCGCACGACGGAGTACCCGATCTGCTGGCCCTCGATCAGCTCGTGGTGCCAGCACTCGTTGCCCACGTCGATGCCCACGGCGTTGGACCAGTGCACCGCGCAGTCCTCGATGATCCAGTGGTGGCCCCGATAGCAGGAGATCGCGCCCCGCTGGGGCACCGGCGCGCCGGTGGCCGCGTGCTCGCAGACCAGGCCGCTGACGCGGATGTAAGACAAAAACGGCGTATCCGGCGCGAAGCACTGCTCCCGCACCGTCAGCTCGATCAGGTGATTTTTCGGATCGTCGTCCCCGGGCAGGCGGAAGTGCACCACCTGGCCGTTGTGCTCCACCCAGTAGGTTCCTTCCTCCGCGGCCAGCTGGTTGTACAGCGCCACCTGCCGAAGCGGCCTGCCGTCGCAGAACACGCAGCCGCGCCGGTTCAGGTAGGGCGTCATGTCGGTCTTGTCGTATTCGATGAACAGCCTGTCGTGCAGTATGTTCACCGCGCAGAACGGGTTGTAGCCGCGGAACATGTCCGGGTCCAGGGCGTGCCGCCAGACGCGCACGCCGGACAGGTCCCGGTCCACGTCCATCCGGGCCTGCATGCGCCAGCCGGTGCTGGGCGTGAAGTCATACACCGGCTCCGAGGCGCGGATGATGACCGGGCCGTCGCCGAAGGCCTCGTAGGCAATCATGCGCTCCGGCCCCTCGCCGCCCCGGGCGGGCCGCACGCACTCCCGGTACAGACCGGCATGAATGCGCACGCGGGTGCCGGGCGTCGCCAGCCGCGCGGCGGCATTGATGGTCTTCAGCGGACGGGCGGCGCTGCCGTCGTTGTCGTCACAGGCGTTATCCGCCGCGCCGTCCACGATCAGCTCGCGGTCGAAGGCGCAGGGCCTCTCCCAGAAATCAAAGGAACTGCCGTCGGGCAGTATTGCGGATCGATCCATATCGCTCACCTCAGTGGTCTGGTTCAAAAAGGGCGCCTCGAAAGGAGGCGCCCACGGGTTCATGCGTATTCGGTTGGATTACTTGGCAGCCGCGATCTTCGCGTCCACCTCGGGCTGATAGTTCGCGCAGTCGAAGGCGTACAGCTGCTCATAGCCGAAGCCGTTCAGCTGCTCGATCATCTCGTCCCACATGGCCTCGAAGTCGTCGTCGGTCTCGCAGAAGATCAGGTTCCAGGTGTAGGTGCACAGCTGCTTGTTCACGTCCACGCGCAGGGCCTCCAGATCGGGGCCGTACTCCTTGGCGGTGAAGTCCACGCTGGGGCTGGCCAGCAGCTGGTTGTTCTTCTTCATGTAGTCCACGGAATCCTCGGCGCCGAAGGTCTCCTGCCATTCCTTCTTCATCTCGGTCATGGTCATGTCCTTGTAGGACTGCCAGAACTTCTGGGCGAAGCGCTCGCCGGTGATGGGGTTCACGCAGATGGAGGAAACGATCCACTGGTTGATGGCGTTGTTGCCGTCGCTGTAGCCGCCCTCGCCGTACTCCTCGGGCACGGGCAGGTTGTCCATCAGCGCGTTGTCCTTGTAGGGCACGAACTTGCCGTCCTCGCCGACGGTGTAGTTCAGGCCCTCGATGCCGCAGTGCTGGAAGGTAGCGCCTTCGGGGCTGGCATACCAGTCGAGGAAGGCCATGATGCGGTCGTACTTCTCGCCCTCGACCTGAGCGCCGATGCCGAACATGCGGTCGGAGCCGTAGTAGCGGTCAGCGTCGGCGTAGTACAGCATGTCGCCCACGGGGATGAAGATGAAGCCGGTGCCGGCGTTCAGGCGATCCACGCTGTTCCAGAAGCCGACCTGCCAGCTGTACCACATCAGGTCCGCGCGGCCGGTGGACAGCTTGTTCGCCACGTCGTCCCAGGGCTGCTCGCCGGACTCGGGATCGACCAGGCCCATCTGATAGGCCTTGTTCAGGAACTTGGTGATCTTGTAGTAGGCCGCGTCGCGGTCATACACCTTGGTGAAGGTGTTGTCGGGCTTCAGGATGGCGCTCTGCTTCAGCTTCTCGCCGTACCAGGTGGTCAGCTGCAC
>JAFYBB010000231.1 GCA_017540445.1 Clostridia bacterium
CTGAAGGAAAAGGTGGACGCGGGGTTGGACTTTCTGACCACCCAGATGTTCTTCAACAACGACATCTTCTACAACTTCCTGTACCGCGTGCGGGAGGTGGGCATCGACATACCGGTCATCGCGGGCATCATGCCCATCACCAGCGCCCGACAGCTGTCCCGAAGCGTGGCCATGTCCGGCACCGAGGTGCCCCAGCGCTTCCGCGCCATCGTGGACTGCTTCGGCGACACGCCCGCCGCGATGAAGCAGGCCGGCGTCGTCTACGCCACCGAGCAGATCATCGACCTGATCGCCAACGGCGTGCGCCACATCCACGTGTACACGATGAACAAGCCGGAGGTGGCCGCCAGCATCATGGCGAACCTGTCCGAAGTCCTGGGGCGCGGTCATGGCGCTTGACGTCGATGTGCGCGAGGCCTACCGCTACCTGGGCCTGCGGGGCAGAGCGCCGGACGCGGCCACCGAGCGGGCCGTGGACGAGGCGCTGCGGGCGCTTCAGGATGAGATCGACCCGAAGCGCGTCGCCCGGCGCTTTGATCTGGCGCGGCCTGAAGACGGCGTGCTTGAGATCGAGGGGCTGCGCGTTCAGAGCCGCGCGCTGTGTAAGCATCTGGACGGCTGCGGCGAGGTCTACCTGATGGCGGCCACGCTGGGCATCGGGCCGGACCGGCTGATCGCCCGGGCCCAGGCGGCCGGGGCGATGGCCCGCGCGATGGCGCTGCAGGCCGCCGCCGCCGCGATGATCGAGGCCCTGTGCGATGCGATGAACGCCGATCTGGCGGCGGAGGCCCTTCAGCGCGGCCAATACCTGCGCCCCCGCTTCTCGCCCGGCTACGGCGACTTTCCGCTCAGCTGCCAGCCCGGCCTGTTCCGGCTGCTGGACGTGCAGCGCCGCATCGGCGTCACGCTGACGGACAGCTGCATGATGATCCCCACCAAATCCGTGACCGCCGTCGTCGGCCTTTGCGACCGGGCGGCGACCCACTCCGACAGGTGCGCGGCCTGCGAACGCCGGGACTGCGCCTTCCGTGACGGCAGAAAGGACAAGCCATGAGAAAACCGTTTGTTGAGCGCCTCGGGCGCGAGCGCCTGTACTGGGACGGCGGCACGGGGTCGCTGCTGCAGGCCCGGGGCCTGCGGGGCGGCGAGCTGCCGGAGCGCTGGAACCTGACCCACCCCGACGTGATGCGCGAGGTGGCGCTGGGCTACTACCGCGCCGGGTCCGACGTGGTCAACAGCAACACCTTCGGGGCCAACCGGCTTCACTACCCGGACCCGGAGGAACTGCGCGCCATCGTGGCGGCGGGCGTGGAACACGTGGCCTGGGCCCGGCGCGCGGCGGGCCGCGAGGGCGACGCCTACATCTCGCTGGACATCGGCCCCACCGGGCGGCTTTTGAAGCCCATGGGCGATCTGGACTTCGACGACGCGGTGGCGATTTTCGGCGAGGTCATGCGCGTCGGCGAGGCCGCCGGCGCGGACCTGATCCTCATCGAGACGATGAACGATACGCTGGAGCTGAAGGCCGCCGTGCTGGCCGCGAAGGAGTACACGCATCTGCCCGTGTGCGCCACCTGCGTGTTCGACGAGAAGGGCAAGCTGCTGACCGGCGGCACGCCCGAGAGCCTCGTGGCGCTGCTGGAGGGGCTGCGGGTGGACGGCCTGGGCGTGAACTGCGGGCTGGGCCCCGCGCAGCTTTTGCCCTTCGTGAAGCGGATGCTGGCCGCCTCGTCGCTGCCGGTGATCGTCAGCCCGAACGCCGGGCTGCCCCGGGTGGAGAACGGCAAGACCGTGTACGACCTGTCCGCCGAACACTTTGCCGAGGCCATGGCCGACGTCGCCCGGGCCGGGGCGCACGCGCTGGGCGGCTGCTGCGGCACCACGCCGGAATACATCGCGCGCGAGATCGAGGCCACCCGCGACATTCCCTTTGCTCCCCCCGTCCGAAAGCGAAGGACGGTGGTCGGCTCCTTCTCCCGGGTGGTGGAGATCGGGCCGCGCCCGGTGATCGTGGGCGAGCGCATCAACCCCACCGGCAAGAAGAAGCTGCAGCAGGCGCTGCGCGAGCGGGACCTGGACGCGCTGGTGGCGCTGGGGCTCTCCCAGGAGGACAGCGGCGCGCAGGTGCTGGACGTGAACGTGGGCCTGCCGGGCATCGACGAGGCCGACATGATGGCGGCGGTGGTGCCGAAGCTGCAGAGCGTGTCCGCGCTGCCGCTGCAGATCGACTCGTCGAGCCCCGAGGCGCTGGAGCGCGGGCTTCGGCTGTACAACGGCAAGCCGCTGATCAACTCCGTCAACGGCAAGCGGGAGAGCCTGGACGCCGTGCTGCCCCTGGCGGCGAAGTACGGCGGCGTGCTGATCGCGCTGCCGCTGGACGAGGGCGGCATCCCCGCCACCGCCGAGGGCCGCGTGGCCGTCGCCCGCAGGATCGTGGAGGAGGCCGCCAAGCACGGCATCGCCCGGGAGGACATCGTGGTGGACGGCCTGGCCATGACCGTGTCCGCCGACTCGGAAAGCGCCCGCGTGACGCTTCAGACCCTGCGCCGGGTGCGGGACGAGCTGGGCCTTCACACGGTGCTGGGCGTCTCCAACATCTCCTTCGGCCTGCCCCAGCGGGAGGCCATCAACGCCTTCTTTTTCACGATGGCGCTGGAGAGCGGGCTTTCGCTGGCGATCATCAACCCGGGCAGCGCCGCGATGATGGCGGCCTATCGCGCCTGGCTGGCCCTCAGCGGGCAGGACCCCCAGTGCGCGGGCTTCATCGCCGCCTACGGCCGGCAGGCCGGCAGCCTGTTCGCCGCCGGCGCCGCGCTGCAGGGCGCATCCGCGCCGCAGGCGGGCGATTCGCTGGCCGACTGCGTGCGCTTCGGCCTCGTCGAGCGCGCCGCGCAGCAGACCCGCGCCCAGCTGAACGCGGGCCAGGACCCGATGGCGCTGATCAACGGCGCGCTGATACCGGCGCTGGACGAGGTCGGCAAGGGCTTCGAGGCGGGCACGCTGTTCCTGCCCCAGCTGCTGATGAGCGCCGACGCCGCCAAGGCCGCCTTCGCCGTGGTGAAGGAAGCCCTTTCCGGGCAGCCCCAGGCCGTGCGGGGCACGCTGATCCTGGCGACGGTCAAGGGCGACATCCACGACATCGGCAAGAACATCGTGAAGGTGCTGCTGGAAAACTACGGCTACCGGGTCATCGACCTGGGCAAGGACGTGGCCCCGGAGGCCGTCGTGGAGGCCGCCCTCCGGCACGGCGTGCGGCTGGTGGGCCTGAGCGCCCTGATGACCACCACCGTGGCCAGCATGGAGGAAACCATCCGCCGGCTGCGGGAAAGCTGCCCCGGCGTGAAGGTGCTGGTGGGCGGCGCGGTGCTGACCCAGGCCTACGCCGACCAGATCGGCGCGGACGGCTACGCGAAGGACGCCATGGACGCCGTGCGCTACGCCGACGCGGTGTTTTCAGAATCATAAATTGGCAATACAATCAGGAGGCGAAAAGAAATGAAGAAGATCGCATGGACGCTGGTATTCTGCATGGCCCTCTCCCCGGTCTGCCTGGCGGAGAGCTCCGCTCTGGACCGGTTCACGGGCGGCATCTCCCAGGCCTGGGGCGCGCTGATGGACATGGCCGGTGAGGCCGGTGAGAGCATCTCGGAATGGGTGGACGAATCGGGCGTGGCCCAATGGGCGGAGAACACCGTGAACGACCTGACCGCCTGGGCGCAGGAGAACGGCCTGACCGACTGGGCACAGAACACGCTGACCGCGCTGGACACCTGGTTCGACGAATCCGGCCTGAAGGAATGGACGTCGAAGACCGCCGGGGAATTCCAGGCCTTCGTCGAGGAAAACCGCCCCGCCGTCGAGGCCTGGCTGGCCCAGGCCGGCGAGGACGTCCGCGCCGCGTGGGACACCCTGACCGACGCCGACCACCACACCCCGAAGAGGTGCAACAGGCCTACGAGACCGTGACCGAATCGCTGGAAAGCGCGGGAGGGGAGCCGGATTGAGTTAGGAGTGAGGAGTGAGGAGTGAGGAGCATTGATTTGCTGACTCATACTCCTAACTCCTCACTCTTAACTCCTAACTGGATTCCCTACGAGACCGTGACCGAATCGCTGGAGAGCGCCGGTGGGGAGCCGGATTGAGTTAGGAGTGAGGAGTTAGGAGTGAGGAGCATTGATTTGCTGACTCATACTCCTCACTCCTCACTCCTCACTCCTCACTCCTCACTGGAATTCTATCTTCTCCTTTCAATGCCGCTCTTGCGGTAGTACGCGTCCTTGGCGGCGTACATGCGCTCGTCGGAGATGCGTATCAGCTCGGCCAGGTTCTCGGACGGGAACTCGCGCTTTGTGGCGTGGCCGCAGGAGATGGACACTCCCATCACCTGCTCGCCGCGCCATTGTTTCGCGGTCTGCTCCAGCTGCTTCATCGCCGCGTCGATCTGATCCTCGGGCAGGTTCAGCATGGCCGCGAACTCGTCGCCGCCGATGCGGTACACGTCGCCGTACTTGCCCAGGCACGCCTTCAGGCACTGGGCCGCGCCGCGGATCAGCTCGTCGCCGGCGGCGTGGCCCAGCGTGTCGTTCACGCCCTTCAGGCCGTTCAGGTCCGCGGTGACGTAGACGAAGTCGTCCTTCAGCGGCCTCATCGAAAGCTCCGCCTTCTTCTCTTCAAAGGCCCGCCGGTTCAAAAGCTGTGTGGACTGGTCCACGAAGGACGCGCTGGCCAGCGCCCGGGTGCGCTCCACGATGATGCGCACGGCCAGCAGCATGATCACCAGCACGATGGCGCACAGCACCGCGTTCACCAGCAGCATGCTGACGATCTGGCCGCGCTCCGCCGAGCCGTCGCTGTTCACCACCAGGTACCAGCCCAGCTTGTCGATGTACTTGGTCACGACGAAGCGGTCGGAGCCCAGCTTTTGGTAGACGTAATCGCTGCCCGCGCTCAGGCGCAGGTCGGTCAGGTATTCCTTATCGATGCGGCTCTCGTCGGTGTCGATCAATATCAGGCCGTCCGGGGCCACCAGGTTGATCTTGACCCCGTACTCCCGCTCCAGGCTCACGAACAGGTCCTGGTTGCCGGTCATCTGCGCGCCGACGCCGCACACGCCCAGAAGCTCCCCCGCCTCGTCCTCGATGCGCGCGTCCACGAACACCGTGATCTGATCCTGGCTCAGCTCGTCCCGGTCCACGTCCAGGTCGTATTCCTTCCCGCTCTCGACGAACTCGGCGTACCACTTGTCGCGCTCGCCGGAGGACAGGTTCATCTGCTTGCCGATGCCGCCGTAGGAGTAGTAGCACATGCTGGCATCGGACACCACGAACGCGGCCTCGTAGCCGAAGGCCTGCTTCTGCCGCGACAGGTACTCCGACAGCACCCGCTCGGTCTGCTCGTTCCCCGCGGCGGCCTCGTTCTTGAGCGCCGAGGCCAGCAGGCTGTCGTGGGCCATCGCGCGGGATACGGTGATCGGCTCCATCAGCTCGCCGCTGATGGTGTCGTAGATGCGCGACGCCAGCGCCTTGCTGAGCTCCTGCAGGTTGCGCTGGGCCATGATCCGAAGGGACCACAGCGACACGAACGTCGAGAGCACGAAGCTCAGTATGACGATCGCAAAGGCCAGCCGGGTGATGTTCTTTCTGTTCATAAACTCAACGCCTTCTCCCGCCGCGCGAATGTGAAACCTGTATCCCGTTTAAATTGCATTATAGCACGAACATCCGCCGCTGTCCATCCAAAAACCGGGCTGCGCATCGGTTGTAAATTGGTCGTTCCCACCTTGAAAATTTGCCGTTATTTGTATATAATGATAGATGGTGGATGATATTGCTCATCGACGAACGAAAGAAAGGACGCGGCCATGGGCGAAACGGACGAGGCGATTTACCGCCGCTTCCTGGAGAGCCGGGACGAGGGCGACCTGCGCGCGCTGCTGGAAAAACACGGCGAGCGCCTGACGCTGTTTCTGTACGGCATGGTCCGCGACATGGACGACGCCGAGGAGCTGATGCTCGATACCTTCGCCCAGGCCGCCGCCGGCGCGGGCTATTCGGGGAGGAGCAGCTTCAGGACGTGGCTTTTCGCCATCGGCAAGAACCTGGCGCGAAAGCACCTGCGCCGCGCCCGCCGCTTTGCCGGGCCGGGCGCGCCGCAGAGCGGCATCGCCCAGGCCCCGGAGCTGGACCTTCTGAAGCGGGAGCGCGACCGGCAGCTCTACCGCGCCATGCGCAATCTGAACGACGATTACCGGCAGATCCTGATGCTTTTGTACTTTGAGGAGATGTCCCACGACGAGGCCCGGCAGGTGATGGGCAAGAGCATCCGTCAGGTCTACCACCTGGCCGACCGCGCCCGGGCCGCGCTGAAAAAGGAGTTGGAGAGGATGGGTTTTGACGATGCGCGACAGGGATGAGCGTCTTCTGAATATCCGGAACAGGCAGCTGAGGGGGCGTGCGCGCGCATGAATGCCACGGTGTCTCTGAACCTGTTCCAGACCGGCGTGCTGCTGTTCGCCTTCATCGGGGCGGTGCGCCTGGTCGGCGTGGACCGGCGCACCACGCGGGTGGTGTTCTTCGCCTTCGCCATGGCCTGCGCGCTGCTCAGCAACCTCTACTGGCTGGCCTACGACATACTGCGGCCCGAGACGCGCATGCCCTTCGCCGCCAACGAGATCGGCGAATGGGCGCTTTTTCTGCTGATGGGCGCGTCGCTGGGCGCGGACCCCGTTCCCGGCGCCCTCTATATTGAGGCCGTCTGCGCCGCGCTGTTCTCCGCGGCCAGCGCCGCGCTGTGGATCGCATGGTCCGGCGAGTGGGTCCAGGACATACTCACCGGCGCGGCCTACGGCTACTTCATCTGCCGCCTGCTCGTGCGCATCCGGCGGGAGGGCGTGTTCTCCGGCTGGGAATGGGTGGTGCTCGCCGCGGTCTGCCCGGTGCTGATCGCCGCGCAGGCCGCCATCTTCTTCGTACCCCTCGCGCTGAAGCGGCCGCTGGACCTGTTCTGCTACGCGCTGCTGTTTGCCGTCTCCGCGCTTCTGATCGCCCGGGGCGCGCTGGCGCTGAAGAACGGCGCGCCGGCGGAGGCCGCGGTTTTGCGCGCCTATGCCGCCTACGCCTGGACGCTGACGGCGCTGTACATGAGCGCGGGCGGGTTCTACACCGCCGCGCTGATGCTGGGCACGCTGTGCATCCTCCTGATGTTCCTGGCCCTGAGAAGGGAGGCGGCCGCGGCATGATCTACGCCGAGAACATACTGCTGTGCATCGCCATCCCGCTGGCGGTATCGCTGCTGTTCATCCGCGGCGAGGTGCGCCGCTATCTGGCGGCGTTCCTGCTGGGCATGGGCGTGTGCCTGATCTCTGCCTACATCAGCGGCTTCCTCAATCTGGCCACCGGCATGGGCGACAACGACACCTCGGTGTTCCTCTCCCCCGTCGTCGAGGAGCTGATGAAGCTCTTGCCGCTGCTGTTCTTCCTGTTCCTGTTCTCCCCCAGGGAAAGGACGCTGACCACGCTGGCCGTGGCCGTCGGCGCGGGCTTTGCCACGTTTGAAAACTGCTGCTACATACTGACCCAGGGCGCGGAGAGCCTGCCCTACATACTGATCCGGGGCATGGCCGTAGGCGTGATGCACATCGTGAGCGTGCTGGCGCTGTCCATATGGCTGATCGCCGCCAAGCGGCTGCGGGTGCTCTCCTTCCCCGCCGTGGTCAGCGGGCTGTCGCTGGCGATGATCTTCCACGCGCTGTACAACCTGCTGGTGTCCGAGAGCGGCGTATCCACCGTCATCGGGTACCTGATGCCGCTGCTCACGGCCCTGGCGCTGTTTATGCTGTACAGGCGGCTGCCGCGCTTCGACGAAGCGTAAATATCCAAAACGGAATGGGGGACGGTTCCTTATTCCACTTTGAAAGTGGAATAAGGAACCGTCCCCCATTCCGTTTTTTCTTTTTGGAAAGGTGGGTAAAATCCCCCGGAAATGGCACTAACAGGTAGAGGGCAAAAGAACCCTGCACAGAGGTGGTGAAACCATGAAGTATCAGACGGACGAGGCGCTGCGGGAGATTCTGCGGCGCGGCGAACAGATCGCCGTCCGGCGGGAGCGCCGGACCATCCGCGCGCTGGCCGGCGCGACCGGGGCGCTGTTTATGGCGCTGGTGCTGGCGATCGGCTTCGGATCGCACAGGGCTTCGTCAAACCGGCTCCGGTCGGTTTACGGCTCGTTCCTGCTGAGCCCGGAGGCCGGCGGCTACGTGCTGGCGGCGGTGATCGCGTTCGCGCTGGGCGTGACGGTCACGCTGCTGTGCATCCGCCGGAGACTGAACGCACCCCATAAGTACAACGAGCGGCCGCCGCGCAAGGGCGACGGCGCGTAAACCTGAACCGACCCATTATCGCTATCAGAAGAAGCCTGACAGGAGGACATGATCATGAAGAAGCTGTGGAACGGCAAGCGGATGCTGGCGCTGCTTTTGACACTGGTGATGCTGACGGGCGCGCTGCCGCTGACGACGCTGGCCGAGCAGGTCGCGCCGCCCGAGGCGGCCGAGGCCGAACCGGCGCCCGCGGGGGGCGATCTGGCCGAGACACTGGGCGCGGACGAGACCTATTACGAGGTCGAGGTGGCACTGCCCGCGGGCCTCACGGAAGAGGAAGCCGCGGAAATCACGCTGCCGGAGCCGATGATGCTGCCCGCGGGCACGCTGATCTACGCCGTCGCCGAGCCGACCCGCCCGAACTACAACTTCACAGGCTGGTACTACGACGACGCACTGACCCAGCCGGCGGACGGCGGCGACGCGGTGGAGCGCAACCTGACGCTGTACCCCAGCTTCGCGCCGCTGCAGAACTACGACGATGAGTTCCGCATCAACTACATGTCCACCCAGGACGTGGAGCCGGACTTCACCATCGAGATCGTCGCCCGCGGCCTGAGCGAGGGGCAGATTCGCGAACAGATGAAGGCGACGGACCTTTCCAAGGTGGAGGGCGCGGAGGAATACGTGCTCGAGCGCCTCGCGCCCGACGCCGCCGCGCTGATCCCCGACGAGCGGGTGCGCACGCTGGCGCTGGACGCCTGCCTGAAGGCCCAGGCCGAGACGCTGGAGGGCACGCTGACCGAGGCGCTGGCGGCGCTGACCGTCGAGGCGGACCCCGCCGAGGGCGAAGCCGCCGAAAATGAACCAGCCGAGGGCGAACCCGCCGAAGAAGAAGCCGCCGAACCCGAGCGCGCGCTGGACGACGCGGTGATTGCCGAGCTGGTGGCCTACTACGCCCCCGTCGAGGCGGCGAAGTCCGAGGCCATGCAGGCCGCGGATCTGATCGACCGGGCCAAGGCCGCCGGGCTGGACACCCGCGAGGTCACCGGCGCGCAGCTGTCCGATCTGTTGACCGAGGCCGAGCGGACCGCCTTCGGCTTTGCCGATGTGCCGGAAGCGGTGGACTTTGAGGCTGTGGCCTATGACCTGGAGGACATGTTCGCCGACGCGCTGACCGGCCTGCCCGCCGCCCACTACGCCGTGCGCTGCCCGGGCGGCTGGCGTCGCGGCGACATGCACCAGGTCGAGATCCTGGACACCGACCGCCTGCGCTTCTTCCGGGACGGCGAGGAGGCCTCCAAGTACGTCGTGTACTACAACATCACCGTTCACCAGGACGACTTCAATAATATGAAGCTGAACAGCGGCCTGGTGTTCCTGCCCGCCTCCGAGGTCGAGGGCGTGTCGATGGACCGCGGCCTGTTCAAGGCCGACGCCAATAACGACAGCGAGGAGATCACCGTCACCGAGAACGATGAAAGCGGCGTCATGACCTATACCGGCGACGTGCCGGTGGCCGCCGGCATGACCGTGGCGGTGTACGACGGCACGCTGAACGCCGACGGCATCGTGGACGGCCAGGTGGGCTACTTCAAAATCACCGGGGAGCTGGGCGGCGGCAAGTACGCCTACCAGGGCGCGGACTTCAAGGACGTGGTGTTCGTGGCCGACATCATCCCCGCGAAGGACGACGGCAGCTTCGACGACGGCGAGATACTTCTGACCGCCGACCAGCTGGACTTCTCCGGCGCCATGTACGCCGAAATGGGTCTGGGCGCCGACACCGTGGTGGAGCCGGGCGACTTTGTGGCCATGTACACCGGCGCGCTGGACAACCCCGAGGGCATGGCGCTGACCGGCTACGGCTGCATCACCGAGGTGACGCCCGAGGCCGACGGCCTGCGGGTGCGCTACGACGCCGTCAGCGAACAGACGCTGATGGCCTCCACCGACATGTACATGCACGTGGACAACATCCCCGTGCCGCTTTCCGACGCGGAGCTGGAGGAGCTGGGCCGCGCGGTGGAGAAGGACGTGGAGGACAGCCACTTCCTGGAGGATTCCGCCGAGTACATCAAGGGCCTGATCTGCGAGGACGAGAGCGTGATACTGCCCGATTCCAAGTACGCCAACGCGCTGAAGGAGATCAAGTTCCAGCGCGAGGGCGGCGGCGAGATCAGCCTTGAGGAAGTGCGCGAGCTGGCCGGCGGCAGCAAGGTCGAGGTGGAATGGCCGCCCACGCTGTCGTTCCTGATGGGCCTGGGCCTGCAGCACTTCTCGGGCACCGGCCTGCGGGGCGAGCTGGCCGCGCAGATGACCATCAAGATCAAGCTGAACGACAACGCCGACATCAAGATCCAGATCGTGGCCATGATCGAGGTGGAGGTGGCCTTCGGCCTGACCATCAAGTGGGAGGTCGACTGGCGCAAGGCCTGGATCTTCCCCTACATCTACGACATCGGCGGCACGGTGGGCCTGCACGCGGGCATCTACGTGGGCGCGGGCATCACCGTGACTATTCAGACCGTGGATGCGGAAAAGGACGAGAATAGCGTCGAAGGCATTCTGCAGAAAGAGGGCTACACCAAGGACGATAAAGGCAAATACCATGACCCAAATAACAAGACCCAAAAGCGGGACAAGGGTCTGAGCCTGATCAAAACGTTGGGCACGGGGCTGGAGGGCATCGCCAAGATGTCGAAGTTCGGCACCGACGGCCTGGGCATCTCGCACATCCCGGGCGGCAAGACCAACAAGACCTTGAACAAAAAGAGCAACAAGAACAACCCCAACCAGAACAAGAACTTCGGCAAGGACGGCGAGGGCACCCAGGAGATGCACAACACCGTCGGCGGCAGCTTCGAGGAGAAGTATTCCAACTTCATCCAGGGCAGCGACGCCAAGTACGTGACGCTGGTGAACAAGCCGCTGGCGAAGATCGGGCTGCCCGCCGACCCGTTGCACATCATAGCGCTCAGCCTGGGCATCAACTTCGTGGTGAAGTTCAAGCTGAACGTGATGCTGGGCGTGTCCATCACCTACGGCAACGCCAAGCAGATCACCGCCACCTTCACCATCTTCCACCCCCACAGCGAATCGAAGTGCGGCGACCTGGAGACGCCCAACTTCCAGGTGGACTTCTTCATATTCGGCATGGTGGGCATCCGCGTGGGCTTTGAGTTCGATTTCCGCATCGGCGTGATCTCCACCGCCCTGGCGTCGCTGGGCGTCACGGCGGAGGTCGGCGTGTACCTGGAATTCTACGGCTTCTTCTACATCGCCTACAAGTGGGTCAGCGGCAAGGGCTCGAGCACCGAGATGTTCGGATCGCTCCTGGTCCAGTTCGGCCTGTACCTGGACATCGACTTCAAGATGCAAATGGGCGAGGGCGAGCTGGAACAGCGCTTCGACATCTATGACGTCCGGTGGCCGCTGTTGTCATTGGGCGACGAGTTCTGCGCCCTCGACTTTGAGATCGAGGACGACGACGATAAGCTGAACCTGGAGATCGAGGCCCGGAGCGACAAGAACAAGGACGAGAAATCGACGGAAACCAAGGTGATCGGCGGCGCGTCGATCAAGGTGCCGAAGGAGCTGTTCGACATCAACTTCCTGGAGATCGACACCGGCGAGATCGACAGCGACAACATGGACCGCAATGTGGCCGTGGGCGGCAGCAAGAGCTTCACCGCCTGGGGCATCACCTACACCCAGCAGGACGAGCGCAACTTCCACGTCGAATTCACCCCCAAGGGCAAGGACTTCAAGGACGCCACCACGGCGGACAAGAACAAGGGCGGGTTCTGGTACAACCCGGTGGACGACACCATCTACGCCAAGCCCAATTCGGTGAAAGACACCGAGCTGTGGGGCGAGTTCACGTTCACCTGGTACCAGGGCGAGCCGGCCAAGACCAAATCGGCGTTCAACTTCGGCGCGGGCTTCGGCCTGAACACCCGCAAGATCGAGCGCACGGTGAAGGTGCACTGGACGGGCACGCCCGTAAAGGGCACGGCGGATCTGTACACCGCCAATAACGCGGACGCCGGCTATGCCAAACTCTTCGAGCAAGAGACATTTGACTATAATCTATTCAGGCAGACGAACTATACCCATCGTGGAACCATCGAGTACGATGGCCTTGACGGCGTCATGTACTACTTTGAAATGCCCACCCTGGCCAACCGCTTCAAGGGCTATTCCCCGACCTGGGCCAAGGAGCCTTCCTACGATAAGGACGTCATGAATGCGTATGTCCAGCTTGGGGGCAACGCTTTTACAGAATTCGCCAGATGGCTGATTTACGCGGCCGGCGACGGCCTGATTACGATCATGCCTTACGATTCCAGGCTGTACACCATGGTGCGCAAGGACCCGAATTCCAACTCGGGGCAGGCCCACATCGATCTGTTCTACGATATGACCGATACGGAATGCGACTGGCACATTCTGGACGACAGGGCGAATTACAACGCGCCGGTCGCCTCCGCTTACGAATGTAAGCATAAGACGGGTAGCATCGCACTGGACAACATGCCCGCCGCCATCAAGAGCGTCGTCAACAGGGACAAGGCCGGATATGACTTTGCCTGGTACATGTACAGCTCCACGCCGGACTCGACGGGCAACATGCGCGAAGTCAAATCCCGCAAGGTCGTATACAGCCCCATGTGGATCGTCGATGGAAAGGTGACGGAAGAGTGGAATAAGTGCACCGATAACGGCCATGCAACCTACATCTCCATGCCTGCCTTCATCGAGTTCATGGGAAATAAGGGCAAATGGGTCCCTGTCGACAGCCAGACCTGCGTCCCGATGCCGGACACCGTGTTCTTCGCGATCCGCACGCCCAAGACCTTCACCGTCACCTGGAAGTACGACGACGAAAAGGATAACACGACCACGAAGGTGAAGTACGGCGAAGCCCTGAAGCTGCCCAAGGCGCCCACCCGGTCAGGCGCCACCTTCCAATACTGGGCCGACGCCGACGGCAAGCAGTACAAGACCATGCCGGCGAAGGACCTGACGCTCTATCCGGTCTTCATCGGCAATGAGCGCACGGTCACCTGGGTGCTGGACGGCCAGACCAAGACATCGAAGGCCAGGATCGGCACGAGCCCGCTGGCCAGCTGCCCGTTCAAGCCCAACAACAATGCGTTCAACTGGATGACCACCAAGGGCGACCTGTTGACCTCCGTCACCGAGGAATACAAGCTGCCGAATCAGGACGTCACGCTGTACGGCCAGTACGTCTACCAGTGCAACTGGGTGCTGTACGACACCGGCAACAAGAAATACACGGAGCTGGTCAACGATGTCCACCACCAGGACAAGCTGGCCGAGGGACGGGTGCTGAGCAACCTGCCCAAGGCGGTCAGCGACTACCTGACGGACAAGCGCTACACCTACAGCTACTTCCGCACCTACAACACCGGCATCGACAATGTCAATAGGCAGAAGAACAACTGGGGCGGCGTCGGCGGCGGCACGGTGTTCTACGCCTACAACAGCACCTACATCCTGCAGCGCGCGCCGGTGATGGTAGACGTCGTCTGGAAGTACGACGACGGCGACGTGACCACCAGCAACTGGGTGGGCCGCAAGCTGGCCGCGCCAAAGGCCATCAGCCGCAAGGGCTTCAACCTGACCGGCTGGGCAGACGCCGACGGCAAGACCTACGCATATCCGCCCGAAGGCGGCGTCACGCTGTACCCGCAGTTCGTCGAGCACGACCACACCTGGGACAAGGGCAAGATCACCCGCGTGCCCACCTGCGTTTCAAAGGGTGAAAAGCTGTTCACCTGCACCGACTGCGGCAAGACGAAGGCCGAAGCGATCGACATCGACCCGAACAACCACGTCGGCAAGACCGAGCTGCGCGACGCGAAGGACGCCACCTGCGCCGCCAAGGGCTACACCGGCGACACGTACTGCCTGGACTGCAAGGCGAAGATCAAGACCGGCAAGGCCATCGAAAAGCTGGCCCACACGCCCGCGCAGGCGGTGGTGGAGAACGAGGTCGCGTCCACCTGCGAAAAGGCGGGCAGCTATGACGCCGTGGTGTACTGCACCGTCTGCAAGGCCGAGCTCAGCCGCACGCCCAAGACCATCGACAAGAAGCCCCATACCGAGGGCGAAGCGGTGAAGGAGAACGAGGTCGCCCCCACCTGTGAAAAGGACGGCGGCTACGATCTGGTCGTGTACTGCACCGCCTGCAAGGCCGAGCTGAGCCGCGAGAAGAAGACCGTCGACAAGCTGGGCCACGACTGGGGCGACTGGAAGCAGACCAAGGCCCCCGCCTGCACCGAAAAGGGCGAGGAACAGCGCGTCTGCAAGAACGACAAGACCCACACCGAAACCCGCGAGGTCAAGGCCCTGGGCCACGACTGGGGCGACTGGACGCAGACCAAGGCCCCCACCTGCACCGAAAAGGGCGAGGAACAGCGCGTCTGCAAGAACGACAAGACCCACACCGAGACCCGCGAGGTCAAGGCCCTGGGCCACACCGAAGTCGTCGACGCAGCCGTCGAGCCGACCTGTACCGAGACCGGCCTGACCCAGGGCAAGCACTGCTCCGTGTGCGGCCAGGTGCTGGTCAAACAGGAGAGCGTGCCCGCCAAGGGACACACCGAAGTCGTCGACAACGCCGTGGAGCCGACCTGTACAGAGACCGGTCTCACCCAGGGCAAGCACTGCTCCGTGTGCAACGCGGTGCTGGTGGCGCAGGAGAGCGTGCCCGCCAAGGGACACAACCCGGGCGATCCGGTGATCACGGCGCCGTATCCCATACTGAACGCGGAAGGCTTATGCGAGGAAGGCTGGCATGTGGGTAAAACCACGACGACGTGTACCCGCTGCAGCGCCGTTCTGAGCGAAGAGGACATCCTGGTTCCGCTCACGCTGCTGGACGAGAACGATCAAACGCCGACCATCAGCATCGATGCGTTCTGGGTGGCCGGTTCCGCCGAAATGGAGCAGGGCAAGACGCTGGCGGATCGCGCCGACGTGCTGACGGACTCCGGCTGGTTCATCATGGCGACTTCCGCGGGGCTCACGTCTCCCGACCGCTGGGATCTGAAGGACGCGGTCCTCAGCTGGGCGAACCCCGAAACCGCGACGGCAGGCATCGCCGTCGGCGACACGCTGACGGTCCACATCACCCCCGCCGAAGCGGACGCCGCCACCTACGCGCAGACCGATGTGGCCGTCACGGTGACGGATCACGTCCACGACTGGGATCGCCTCGTGCTGACCGACGAGGACGGCGTGCTCATTCAGGCCGCCACCTGCGTCAGCCAAGGAAAGATTCAGTATACCTGCAAGTGCGGCGTGACCATGGATGTGCTGACCCCGATCAATCCGGACGCGCACAAGCCGGAATCCATACAGACGACCCGCACGGAACCGTACCTGGATGGCGAGACCGTGATGCCGGGCAGCGAGGTCAAGACCTGCGCCGACTGCCAGAAGACCGTCAGCGAAACGCCCATACTGGCCGTACCGCAATTCTCCGTGGATGAGGGAGAAGATCTGTATTCGGGCAGCATCACATTGGCGACAAATGGCTTTGGCTTAACGACGACAGTGAGCGACATACTCAACAATGGCCAACTGGCTGCCTACGCGACGGTTGCGGAGGCGAAAGGTTCGGCCACGGTCAAAACTGTACGGGTGGAGGGCGCCTACAGCCCGATCGACGAAAGCCAGGCAAGCATCCTTCTGGCCGATCATGAAGAGCAAACGCTTTCCGTCAAGGTCAGCTTCGCCCCGACGAACACTCAGGCGATCGCGGCCGTGGATGAACTCACGGTTGGGATCAATGTCGGGCAGACGAACGTCTTCACCGTGATTTGGCGCATCGGCTCGGCGAACGGAACCGAGAAAAAGCGGATCTCTATGAAAAACGGCGATACCTGGAAGAAACTCAAGGAGCAGACCCCGGTAATCACCGCGGAAGATGGTATTGACGCAGGCCAAAGCTATGTCTGGTATTACATCATGGGCAACCATGGCGAGACTTACCCGGGTTTCGATCCGCCTGACGGTGATCATTCAAATTTGCAACCAATACCCGAGGAATATCTGAACATGCAGGAGGATGCTGAGCTCAATATCAAAGGGGTCAACTACAATACGTTAATCGCCTATTATGGCATTGTCCAAGAAGCCTCTACTCCTTCTTATTCAGCCGAACCGCTCATGGATGGCGGTCCGACGGTCGAAGAGGAGATCGTGCCTGAGGAAGCGCCTGCTTCCGATGCGGAGGAAGAGATCGAGGAACCGGTTGATGAACCGGCCGGTGAACCGGCAAAGGCGCCCGCTATGGCTGCGCCGGATGAGGCGTCCGCTGAAGCGCCCGACACAGATGCGGTGGAAGAACCCGCCGACGCGCCCGCGGATGTACCTGCCGACGAACCCGCTGACGCGCCCGCGGATGAACCCGCCGACGAGCCTGCTGACGAGCCTGCTGACGAACCTGCGGATGAACCCGCCGACGAGCCTGCGGAGGAACCTGCCGACACGCCCGCCGACGAACCCGCAGATGAACCGGCTGATGTACCCGCCGACGTGCCCGCGGATGAACCCGCAGACGAGCCTGCCGACGAGCCTGCCGACACGCCCGCGGATGAACCCGCTGACGAGCCTGCGGATAAACCCGCTGACGAGCCCGCGGATGAACCCGCAGACGAGCCTGCTGACGAGCCCGTGGATGAACCCGCGGACGAACCTGCCGAC
>JAFYBB010000001.1 GCA_017540445.1 Clostridia bacterium
CGCGCCGCCGGACCACTCGCCGTGGCTGTTCTTGCGCCGGTAGAATATGCCCAGCACGTTCTCGGAATAGTTGGTCATCATGCCGAAGAAGGCGATCACCCACATCCAGAACACCGCGCCGGGGCCGCCCACCATGATCGCGCCCGCGACGCCGACGATGTTGCCGGTGCCCACCGTGGCGGCCAGCGCTGTGCAAAGGCTCTGGAACTGGGAGATGCTCTTGTCGGCGGTGTGGCCGGTGACGTGCTTGTCATGGAACACCGCGCCGATGGTCTTGCTCATCCAGTGCTTGAAGTGGCTCAGCTGGAATACCCTGGTCAGCGCCGTCATCAGCACGCCCACGAAGGCCAGCAGCACCAGCGCCGGCACGCCCCAGACCACGCTGTTGACCGCGTTGTTGACCTGGGCCACGCCGTCCAGGAACCCGCCGGAGGCCGACTCCGCGAAGGCGGTCAGGCCCAGCAGCATCAGCGCCAGCGCCAGTATGGCAATTCTCTTCATAACGATGCCCCCTTGGATAAGATGCTTTAGCATGATAACAAATCACCCAAAATGAATGATGTAGATTATTATAAATTCATTTTATGGGCATGTCAACAAGAATCACGGTGAAATGCGGGATTTTAACAACATGATAATGCAGATTGGGGGGGATAGGCAATAGGCAATAGGGAACAGGGAGTAGGGAGTAGGGAGTAGGGAGTAGGGGACTTACTTGTGATAGGGTTCGTTGGTGCGGATGCGCTCGGCGCGGTAGAGCTGCTCCAGCAGGATCACGCGCATCAGGCCGTGGGGGAAGGTGAGGTTGGAGAAGGACAGCTTCGCGTCGGCGCGGGCCAGCACGGCGTCGGAAAGGCCGTTGCTGCCGCCGATGACGAACACGTTGCGCCTTCCGTCGCCCGACCACTCCGTCAGCCGGCGGGACAGGGCCACCGAATCCGGCGCGTCCGCTTTGATGCACAGGCAGATCACCCGGTCCGTGGGCCGGATGTGCTTCATCAGCGCCTGGCCCTCCCGGTCCATGCTCTGGCGGATCAGGGCGGCGCTGGGCTTTTCCGGGTCCTTCACGTCATCCACGGCGATGATCTCATACCGTCCGTAGCGGGACAGGCGCTTCAGGTATTCCTCACAGCCCTGCTGCTGCCACTTCTCCTTCAGCTTGCCCACGCACAGTATCGTGCCGTTCATGCGCCGCCTCCCGCCGTCGAAACGGCCTTCAGGGCGATCGCCGCCACGATGACGAGCGTCGCCAGCATCACCAGCAGCGCCGCCCACAGCGTCAGGCGCTCCCGACGGCTCAGGGGCCTACGGACGCGGGGGATGAGGGGCCGGTCTCCCCGGTGGGCGCGCAGCACGGCCGCCGACAGCAGCATCGCGATCACGGACAGCGACATCACCGCGTCCAGCGCCACCGAGAACACCAGGGACGCGCTCATTTCGGGCGCCGCGTCGCCCTGGCCGGAGACGAGGAACGACAGTACGAGGCAGGCGGCGTTGTACACCGTGTGGTACACGATGCCCACGTACAGCGAATCAAAGGCGTGGCAGGCAAAGCCCGACACGACGCCCACCAGCATGTACACCGGCAGGCCGTACAGGTTGCCGTGCATCATCGCGAACAATGCGGCGCAGACGCAGATGGCGTACACTGTGCCCCGGCCCTCCCAGGCGGACAGCACAAACCCGCGGAACAGCAGCTCCTCGCACACCGCGGGCACGGCCGCCATCGTCACGATCGACAGCATCAGCTCGGCCCGGTTGGCGGGCGTCGGCGCGCCGCCGATGGCGCGCAGGCCCAGCGCGTCCAGCGCCCAGCCCCACAGCGTGGCCAGGGCGCTGCAGCAGAACACCGTCACCAGCGCCAACAGCGCCGCCGTCAGCGCGCCGGAGGCGGGCAGGGGGTTCAGGCGCATGGCCCCGGCAAGCCCCCTGTGCCTGCGCATGTACAGCGCCACCGGCAGCGCGATGAAGGGCAGGTAGTACAGGGCACACTCCGTCGCCGCGATGGCCTGCGCCCCCAGCGGCAGAAAGCTCAGCGCCAGCTCCGACACCCACAGCCCCAGCGCCGCCAGCAACACAAACCCGCTCGCCGCGGTCAGCGTCGGGCGGGGGATGTTGATTCGGCTGTAGATGGGGTCTTGCATGATGGTTAGGGAGTAGGGAGTAGGGAGTAGGGGCGGGTCCCCCGCCACCACAAGCTTACACGTTGAACCGGAACAGCGTCACGTCGCCGTCCTTCATCACGTAATCCTTGCCCTCGCTGCGCACCAGGCCCTTTTCCTTGCAGGCGTTCATGCTGCCCTCGCGGATCAGGTCTTCGTAGGGCACGATCTCGGCGCGTATGAAGCCGCGTTCGAAGTCGGTGTGGATCTTGCCGGCGGCCTGGGGGGCCTTGGTGCCCTTCACGATGGTCCAGGCGCGCACCTCCTTGGGGCCGGCGGTCAAAAACGAGATCAGCCCCAGCAGCCGGTAGCCCAGCACCACCAGCCGGTCCAGGCCGGAGGTGCCGATGCCCATGTCCTGGAGGAACATGGCCTTCTCGTCGGGCTCCATCTGGCTGATCTCCTCCTCGGCGCTGGCGCAGATCACCAGCACCTCGGCGCCTTCCTCATCGGCGATTTTGCGCACGGGCTGCACCAGCGGCAGCTCGCTCTCGTCCTTGCCCAGGTCCTCCTCGCCGATGTTGGCGGCGTAGATGACCTTCTTGCCGGTCAGCAGGAACCAGTCGCGCACCACGGCGGCCTGGTCGCCGTCCAGCGCGCAGGTGCGGGCGGGCTTTCCGGCGTTCAGGTGCTCCAGCAGCAGCTTTCCGGCCTCGGCCTCCAGCGCGTACTTCTTTTCGCCCTTCTTCATCATGGCGGCGGCCTTCTCGGCGCGCCGGGACACGGTTTCGATGTCGGCCAGGATCAGCTCGGTGTTGATCACGTCGATGTCCCGGGCGGGGTCCACGCTGCCGTCCACGTGGATCACGTTGTCGTCCTCGAAGCAGCGCACCACGTGCACGATGGCGTCCACCTCGCGGATGTGGCTCAGGAACTTGTTGCCCAGGCCCTCGCCCCGGCTCGCGCCCTTCACCAGGCCCGCGATGTCCACGAACTCCAGCGTGGCGGGGGTGTACTTCTCCGGGTGATACATCTCGGCCAACACGTCCAGCCGGTGGTCCGGCACGGCCACCACGCCGGTGTTCGGCTCGATGGTGCAGAAGGGATAGTTCGCCGCCTGCGCCCCCGCGCAGGTGATGGCGTTGAACAACGTGCTCTTGCCCACGTTCGGCAGGCCAACGACGCCTAACTTCATATTTCCTCACATCTCCTTAGTCTTCAGGGCTTTTCAGGCCTCTTCCTGCCCGCTCTACACAATTCCTACAAAATTATGATCTCCGCTCTGCATTGAGAAAAGAGCTCTATGCAACGACTCTATTGTAGCACGAAAGCGTCTTTTTCTCAATAGCAGAGATGTAATCAGATTACTAATTTCTGTTGGATGTATCCGCAGATCGCCGCCAAATCAAA
>JAFYBB010000232.1 GCA_017540445.1 Clostridia bacterium
AAGGGCGTGTGCGCCGATACCGCCATGGAGGCGCTGGAGCGCGCCTGCATGCTGGTGAACATGCTGGAGTGCGGCAAGGTCGTGCCCGGCGCGTTCGACCATTATCCCAACCCCAAGCCGCCGGTGGAGATCGACGCCGAGGTGGACCGCATCTGCCGCAGGATCGGCGTGGACGTGCCCGGCGAGGTCATGGAGGACATACTGAACCGGCTGTACATCGACACGACGCTGGTGGACGGGAAGCTGCTGCACTGCGAGGTGCCCGCCTTCCGCCAGGACATGGAGACCGACGCCGACGTCAGCGAGGAAGTGCTGCGCATGTACGGCTACGACCACATCCCCAGCACCCTGATGAACGGCGTGACCATGGCGGGCCGCCGCAACGCACACACCGCGTTTTCCGACCGGGTGAAGGCGGCGCTGGTGGGCATGGGCCTGTACGAGGTGCTGAACTACTCCTTCATCAGCCCGCGCTGGATCGACAGCCTGGGCCTGGCGGCGGATGACGCGCGCCGCAACGCCGTGGTGCTGCGCAACCCGCTGGGCGAGGACACCAGCGTCATGCGCACGTCGCTGGTGCCCAGCATGCTGAACACCGTAGCGGCCAATCTGAACCGGGGCAACGCCGACGGCATGCTGTTCGAGCTGTCCAAGGTGTTCGAGCCCACGGGCGTGGCCGGCGAATTGCCGGAGGAGAAGCTGACGCTGTGCGTCGGCGCGTTCGGCGAGGGCGTGGACTTCTACACCGTGAAGAACATCATGGTATGGCTGCTGGCGAAGTTCGGCGTCACCGCCCAGATCGAGGCCGCGGGCGACGCGTACTACCACCCGGGCCGCAAGGCCGTGATGCGCGTGGACGGCGTGAAGCTGGCGGCGCTGGGCGAGATCCACCCGGACGTGGCCGAGCGCTTTGACATCAAGGGCCGCGTGTACGTGGCCGAGGTGGACCTGGACGCGCTGATGCCGCTGGAGAAGGATTTCTACGGCATCAAGCCCCTGCCCAAGTTCCCGTCGGTCAGCCGCGACATCGCCGTCGTGGTGGACGAGACCGTCGGCGCGGGCACGATGATGGACGCCATCCGCAGGGCCGCGGCCAAGACGCTGGAGGACGTGAAGCTGTTCGACATCTACCGCGGCGACAAGCTGGGCAAGGGCAAGAAGTCCGTGGCCTACGCCATCACGCTGCGCGCCCCCGACCGCACCCTGACCGACGAGGAGATCAACGCCACGATGGACAAGGTGCTCAAAGCGCTGGGCGAGTTCGGCGCGGAACTGAGGGCATAAGAGCAGCCAGTAGCCAGTAGCCATTAGCCAGTAGGGGCGGCCAATGGCCGCCCGCCCGGGTACGAAACACATCGTACTTCCCGGCGGGCGGCGCATCGCCGCCCCTACAACATGTACATGGAGGGTGCTTTTGTGTTTTAAGACAGCCCCTTTTCGAATTAGGCGTTGGGAGCAAAGTATGCCGGGGACCGGATTGCCACGTCGTCCAGCCTGGCGGCTGGCCTCCTCGCAATGACAGGGCATGTCGCAGTTCCATTCGCATGTCATTGCGAGGATGCCCTGACGCAGGAGGGGCAGACGTGGCAATCCGTTCCCCGGTGTGAGAGGGAGTAGGTAGACAAGCTTCCCCATCCGCAGATGGGGAAGTACCCGCGAAGCGGGGGATAGGGCGCTCATACATCGCGAAAGCAGTGAACGGTTCGCAGGAAAGTCCCCTATCGGCCCTTCGGGCCACTTCCCCACTGCGGTGGGGAAGCAATGAATGGCGTTGTGGCGCCGGTTTGAGTGATAAGTTAAGGGTGAGGAGCAAAGAACGGCTGATTCTTGCTCCTCACTCCTCACTTCTCACTCCTCACTTACGTCGTCTGCCCCAGCGCCTCCCAGCTGCGCTTTTCGCCCTCCTCGCGGAACTGGTTGGCGTAGAGGGTGTAGTAATAGCCCTTCTGCTTCAAAAGCTCCGCGTGGGTGCCCTGCTCGGTGATTTTGCCGTCGCGGATCACGAGGATCACATCGGCGCTGCGCACGGTGGACAGGCGGTGGGCGATGATGAAGCTGGTGCGGCCGGTGAGAGCCACAGAGATGGCGGCCTGCAGCTTCTGCTCGGTCTGGGTGTCCACGGAGCTGGTGGCCTCGTCCAGCACGAATATCGCGGGCTTGGCGATCAGCGCCCGGGCGAAGGAGATCAGCTGCTTTTGGCCGGTTGACAGGCGGTTTCCGCCCTCGCCGACCTCGGTGTCGTAGCCCTTCTCCAGCTTCAGTATAAAGTCCTCCGCGTCCACCGCGCGGCAGGCGGCCTCGATCTCCCGGTCGGTGGCGTCCAGCCGTCCGAAGCGTATGTTCTCGCGGATGGTGCCGGAGAACAGGTGGGGCTGCTGCAGCACGTAGCCCAGGTGGTCCTGCAGCCACAGTATGCTGCGCTGCCGGTAGTCCACGCCGTCGATGCGGATTACGCCCGACGTGGGCTCGTAGAAGCGGCACACCAGGTTCACGATGGTGCTCTTGCCGCTGCCGGTCTCGCCCACCAGCGCCACGGTCTGGCCCGCCTTCACCTTCAGGCAGAAGTCGTCCAGCACCTCCTCGCCGGTGGAATAGTGGAAGGACACGTGGTCGAATTCGATGTCGCCGCGGATGTCCGGCCAGTTCTCCCGCTTCGGGTTGAAGCTGTCGCCGAACTGCTCGACGACCTCGGGCGTGTCCACGATCTCCGGCTCAGTCTCCAGCATGCTCACCACGCGCTCGGCGGCGGCCTGGCTGGACTGCAGGTCCGCAAATATCCGGGCGATGCTGCTGATGGGCTCGAATATGCCGGTGGAGTACTGAACGAAGGCCGCCAGCGTGCCGATGGTCACCCAGCCCTTCGCGCTGAACACCTCGGCGCCGCCGCGGCCCAGCACCATGGCCGTGGCGACGGAGCCCAGGGAGATCACGATGGGGTAGAACAGCGCGCTGAGCACCGCCGCCCGTATCGACGAGGAGCGCATCTTCCCGGTCAGCACCGAGAACTCCTCGCAGTTGGCCGCCTCGCGCACCAGCGTCTTGCTGGTCTTGGCGCCCATGATGCCCTCGTTGAACGCGCCGGTGATCTGGGAATTGGTCTTGCGCACCTCGCGGTAGCTGGAGAGTATCCGCTTCTGGAACCAGACGGCGGCCACCGCGATCACCGGCATCACGCTGAGCACCAGCAGCGCCATGCGCACGTCCAGCAGCAGCATCGCCACGGCGGTGATCAGTATGTAGAAGCCGGACCAGAACAGGTCCACCAGGCCCCAGGCCACGGTCTCGCCCAGGCGCGAGGTGTCGCTGGTCATGCGGGAGATGATGAAACCGACCGGAGTCTGGTCGTAGTAGGAGAAGGACAGCTCCTCCAACTTGTGGAAGGCCAGCTTGCGGATGTGGCGGTTGATGCCCAGCTCGGCCTTGCCGCACAGCCGGATGAAGGTGAATATGCACACCGTCTGCAACAGCAGCGTGCCCGCGTAGCGCAGCACGAACCAGGCGCGGCTACCCGTCCCGCCGCCGGTGATGAACGTGTCGATGGCCTCGCGGGTGAGCAGCGGGAAGATCGTGTCGCACAGCGCGCTGACGGCCATCGTGGCCATGATGGCGATCAGGTGCCTGTGATAGGGCTTCATGTACCCGATCAGCCGCCGCCACAGGCCCGCGTCCAGTTTTTTCGTATAATCCTGTTCCTGTTGATATTGCATATGCTTTACCTCGTATGATCAGGCGATCTCGCTGTTCAGCTCGTCCTCAAGCGCCGCCTGGATGCGGTAGACCTTCCGGTACAGCCCCTCCTGGCGGATCAGCTGCTCGTGGGTGCCCTGCTGGGCGATCCTGCCGTCCTCCAGCACCAGGATCAGGTCGGCGTCGGCCAGCGTGGTCAGCCGGTGGGAGATGATGAACGTGGTGGGCACATGCCCGCCGCTGCCGCGGCCCTCCACCAGGGCCTCGCGGATGGCGCGGTCCGTCTCGGTGTCCACGGCAGACAGCGAATCGTCCAGGATCAGTATGTCGTTTTCCCTAAGCAGCGTGCGGGCGATGGCCACGCGCTGCTTCTGGCCGCCGGACAGCGTGACGCCGCGCTCGCCCACCATGGTGTCATAGCCCTCCTTGAACTGGCGGATGAAGCCGTCGGAGCGGGTGACCTCCGCCGCGCGGCGGATGCGCGCGTCGTCGATGTCCGCGCCGGTGATGGTCAGGTTGTCGCGTATGGACCGGGAGTAGAGGAAGGGCTCCTGCAGCACGTAGCCCACCCGGGAGCGCAGGTACTTCTTCTCGATGGTTTTGATGTCCCGCCCGCCGATCAGTATCTCGCCGTCCTTCACGTCGTACAGCCGCTGCAACAGGTTCATCATCGTGCTCTTGCCGCTGCCGGTCGCGCCGAGGATGGCCACGGTCTGGCCGGGCTGTACGGTGAAACTGACGTCCTTGAGCACCGGGTGGCCGTCGTAGCCGAAGGCCACGTGCCGAAACTCGATGGTCTCATACAGCGGGGCTTCGGTCGCGCCGGGGGTGTCCTGCTCCGCCGGGGCGTCCAGCACCTCGTACAGGCGCTTCATCGCCACCATGGACTTGCCCAGGTCCTGAAGGATCCGCCCCAGCTGGCGGATGGGCCAGATCAGCATCGATATGTAGCTGACGAAGGTCAGCACGTTGCCGGTGGTGATCTCGCCGCGCACCGCGAAGAGTATGCCGAACAGCAGCGTCAGGCCGGTCTGGGTCATGCTCAGCATGTCCGAGCCGGACCAGTAGATGGCCATTACGTGGCTGATGCGCATGCTCTTGTCGTGCACCTCGTCGGCGCAGACGGTGAAGCGGTCGCTCTCGTAGCGCTGGCGGCCGAAGGCCCGCACCACGCGCACGCCGGTCAGGCTCTCCTGCAGCATGGCGCTCAGCCGCCCGTCGGCCTCGTCCGCCTCGCGGAACAGCTTCTGGACCCAGTGGAAGAACCAGAAGGCCAGGCCGAACAGCGGGGGGATCAGCACCAGCGAGATCAGCGTCAGCTTCACGTGGATGGCGCTCATCAGCGACAGCGCCAGCACCACCATGATCACGGTGCGGAAGATCTCGGTGACCTGCGAGGCCAGAAAGCGGCGCACGGTGTCCACGTCGGTGGTGCAGCGCTGGATCAGATCGCCGGTCTGCGCCTTCACGTGATAGTCGTAGTCCATGGCCTGCAGGTGGCCGTACAGCCGGTTGCGCATGCGCTCGGCGATGGTCTCGCTGGCCTCGGCGCTCCACTTGCCCTTCAGATACTGGAACAGGCCGCCGATCAGGCTGACCGTCACCAGCAGCGCCGCCAGCACCCACACGTGGCGCGCCGCGTATTCGGCGCCGCCCAGGGCGTTGAACCAGCCGGCCAGGAAGCCGGGCAGGTTGACCGGGTTCGCGCCTTTGCCGTTCAACGTGTCGGTGATGGCGTCCACCGCGCCGGCGATCAGCAGCGGCGAGAGGAAGGAGGTCAGCACGCTCACCACGATGGCGAGTATGCTGCCCGCGTATTTTCGGCCGCTGCCCTTCATGAACGGGGCGAAGCGGCGCAACAGTATGATGTTTTCAGACGATCCTTTGGTCCTGAACTGCATGGGAACCTCCGTTTGTTTCAGTCGTTAAGCGCCCTGAGAAGGCGCAAAAAGGGCCGGACGCCCGCGCGTCCGGCCCTGGATAAGCTTCTCCTGAAAATCAGGCGAAATGAACCCCTCGGATGCGGCAGGCATGGAAAACGATGGCGTTGAGTCTGATCTTCAGCGTCATGTTTCTCACCTCCCGCGACGAATTACAGGCACAGTATAAGCCCCGCGCGCGGATTTTGTCAATCCGTTTTGATCGGGTTCAACAAAAAATTCACATGGCGTTTGGCGCGCCCGGCGCCGGAGGCGAAAATCGGCCCGTTGATTCCAAATAAATGACAATATTGAGCTTAATAATACCAGACTTGACAAATTTATGACACAATAGTACAATATCATTGTAATAATTAAATTCCCGAGTGTTTTGGAGGTCGAAAGATGCGCCTGTTGAAATGGATCGCGCTGGCCCTGGTGCTGGCGCTTGGAATGAGCATGGCCGCCCTGGCGGAGGAAGCGGACACCGTCGTCAGCGGCGCGGTGGAGGCCGAGGCGGCCCCCGCCGACGCGCTGGGGACCGGGAGCGCCGGCCTGACCGTGGAGGGCGACACGCCCGTACTGCCGGAGGCGGAGGAACCGGCCGAAGCCGCGCCGGTCGTCGAAGAGAACGCGGTATCGGCGCCCGCGGAGGCGCTGTGGTACGCCCGCGTGGCGGGCGGCGCGCCGCTGTACCTGGAGCCCGCGACCGGCGAGGCGCTGGCCGAGCTGGCCGACGGCGAGGTGGTGCTGGTCACCGGCCAGAGCGATATGTGGTGCGCGGTGGCCTTCAACGCCGGCAGGGGCGTCATGGAGGGCTTCATGGACGCCGCGGGCCTGGCCCCCATGGACGCCGCGGCGGTCGCCGGCTACCAGGACATGGCGGCGGCGTCCGGCAGCGTGGCGCTGTACGCAAACGACCTGAACTGGCCGCTGGCCCCGCTCACGGGCGCCTCCGTCGCCGGGGCCTTCTCGGTGATGGCCACGAACTACACCGATTACGGCAAGGACACGGTTTTCACCATCAACGGCAAGGAGATCTCCGCCGACATGGTCGAGGACGTGGGGAACTGCTGGCGCTGGTGCCAGAACATGTACAAGCTCCTCTGGGGCTGCCAGTTCAACGAGCTGTTCAAGGGCAAGGCGGCCACGGGCTTCAACCTGCTCCGGGAGCTGAGCGACGAGGAGCGCAAGCTGACGCCGGATCACCTGAAGCGCTTTGTGATGCACACCCAGCCCGGCGCGACGATCCGCGTGTGCGGCTGCACCAGCGCGTGCGCCCAGTTTGAAAACGACGGGCTGGCCTGCGGCCACAAGGGCCACAGCCTGATCATCGCGGACAAGAGAGACGACGGCGTGATCACGATGGACACCTTCTCCGGCACCCAGCACACCCGCTTCTACAGCTGGCAGGGCTTCTGCAACGCCTGGAAGGGCTACACCTACATCAAGTACATCAAGTGGCCGAACGCCCCGGCGCTGTCGCCGGAGAACGCCATCGACGGCTATGCGGTGACCGATTACAGCGATACGCTGCGCGTGCGCGCCACCGCGAAGGCGGGCGCGAGCGTGTACGCCAAGCCCTCCGGCAAGGTGATTGAAACGCTGATGTGGCCGAAGACCTTCACCGCCGCCCACAAGGCGGTGAAGACCGTGGACGGCCTGACCTGGGTGTACGGCGCCACCGACACCGGCGTGACCGGCTGGCTGCCGCTGACCGACGCCGTGGCGGGCTCCGGCGAGCGCATCGCCGTCACCGGCGTCGCGCTGGACCGCGCCTATGTGCTGCTGCTGGAGGGCGCGAGCGTCACGGCGTCCGCCGTCGTCGAACCCGCCGACGCCAGCGAGACCGGGGTCAGCTGGCAGAGCAGCAATCCCGCCGTCGCGGCGGTGAAGGGCGGCACGATCGCCGGCGTGTCCAGCGGCACCGCCACGATCACCGCCACCACAAAGGACGGTGCGAAGCAGGCGTCCTGCCAGGTGAAGGTCATGCCGGTGCAGGGCGCGATGGCCATCAAGAAGGCGGGCGGCAACGGCACGGTGAAGCTGTGCCCCGGCCAGAAGCTGCAGCTGTCCCCGACCTTCGCCACGCAGAACAAATGGAAGATCTCGGGCGTTTCCTTCTCGAAGAGCGGCGTGGCCGACATCGACAGGACCGGGCTTCTGACGGCGGTGGCGGAGGGCAAGACCACGCTGACCGTCAAGACGGCGAACGGCAAGAAGGCCACGCTGAACATACAGGTCGTCGATCCGATGAAGCCGACAAAGGTAAAGCTCAGCCGGTCTGGCACCGTGCGGATGAAGAAGGGCGGCACGCTGTCACTGTCCGCCAGGCTGTCTCCGGTCACGGCGGTGTCCGATCTGACCTGGAAGAGCACGAACAGCAAGGTGGCCGAGGTGGACAGCGCGGGCAACGTGATCGCGAAGAAGGCGGGCACCTGCTACATCGGCGCGGTCACCGAAAACAACAAGTACGCCACGGTGAAGATCAAGGTCAATTGACCCCCGGACGCGGGCTGTCTCAAAACGCGCGTTGCATGCGTGAAGCATGTGTAGGGGCGGCCAATGGCCGCCCGCCCGGGTATGAAACGCATCGTACTACCCGGCGGGCGGCGCATCGCCGCCCCTACAACATGTACATACTTGAACGCTTGTCCGTTTTGAGACAGCCCGCGTCAAATTTATGGTTGGCAAATGCCAAAGAACGTGTTAAAATATACGCATCACAGAAAAAGGTCAGGAGGGTTCCCATGCCGCTGGAATTGGTGAGAAATGATATTACGAAGATGCAGGTCGACGCCATCGTCAACGCCGCGAACAACTCGCTTCTGGGCGGGGGCGGCGTGGACGGCGCGATCCACCGCGCCGCGGGCCCGCGCCTGCTGGAGGCCTGCCGCGCGCTGAACGGCTGCGAGACGGGCCAGGCCAAGCTGACGGAGGGCTACGATCTGCCCTGCCGCTATGTGATCCACACCGTCGGCCCCATCTGGCGGGGCGGCGCGGCGGGGGAGCGCCGGCTGCTGGCCGACTGCTACCGCAATGCGCTGGCGCTGGCGAAGGAAAAGAACTGCGAGTCGGTGGCCTTCCCGCTGATTTCCAGCGGCGCCTACGGCTATCCGAAGGCCGAGGCGCTGCGGGTGGCCGTGGAGGAGATCACCCGGTTCCTGAACGACAGCGAGATGACGGTCTACATCGTGTTCTTCTCCAGGGACGCCATGGAGCTGAGCGGCAAGCTGCTCGGCGAGGTCACGACCTACCTTCACGACGTCTACGCGGATTGGCGCGGCGAGGCCGCCGACGAGGCGATGCGTTCCCGCGAGGGCTGGGCCGTCGCCCCGCGCGCCACTTCGGGTCTGGGCGGGCTGTTCAGGCGGCAGCACCGGGAGGAGGACGCCCGGAACGAGACGCTGTTTGAAGAGTCGTCCGCCGCGCCGTCGGCGCTGCCCCAGGTCAGCCTGCGGGACATGCTGGACAACGTGGACGAGAGCTTCAGCCACATGCTGCTGCGCCTCATCGACGAGAAGGGCATGACGGACGCCGAGTGCTACAAGCGGGCCAACGTCGACCGGCGGCTGTTCAACAAGATCAAGAACAACCCGTCCTACCGGCCCAGCAAGCAGACCGCGCTGGCCTTCGCCGTGGCGCTGCGGCTGTCGATGGACCAGACGCGGGACATGCTGATGAAGGCGGGCTACGCGCTGTCCCACAGCAACAAGGAGGACATCGTGCTGGAATACTGCATCATGACCGGCAACTACAACCTGATCGAGATCAACCAGGTGCTGTTCAAGCTGGATCTGCAGCCGCTGGGCTACTGACAGGGCTTTGCGCGTGGGGCGCGCCGCACGATGTTCATCATCTGTCTATTGACGGCATGCGCCCCATGTGTAAAATAGAAAACGGGAGAAAAAGCGGGGCCGGGGGCCCCGGCCAAAGGAGTGACACATATGTTCTGTACGAATTGCGGCACTCGACTTCAGGACGGCGCGAACTTCTGCCCGAACTGCGGCACGCAGGTCAAGGCCGTCGCGCAGGCCGTCAACCAGGGCAACATGGTGATGCTGGTGTCCCTGGGCGACTGCAAGCGCGCCACGGCGGCGGCGCTGCTGCAGCAGATCTGCGGCTATGAGGCCGACGATGCGCTGCTGATCGTCGACAGCGCGCCGATCACCATCGCGCGCGGCCTGAACGACGCCCAGGCGAAGCTGCTGGCCCAGGCGCTGGCCGAATACGGGGTGGAGGTGTCCGTGTACGACGGCACCGGCTGGCGCGAGCTAGAATCCGCGTCCACCTCAGTCTGGGACCAGACCGGCACGCTGATCGCCAGCGTGGCCTCGGCGCTGGGCCTGTTCACGCTGAGCAACCGCATCGGGCGCGACATGATGCACCGCTGGGACTATCCCTATCGC
>JAFYBB010000233.1 GCA_017540445.1 Clostridia bacterium
CAGCTACAAGGGCAAGAAGGGCTGGGTCTCCTCGATGTACGCCAAGGCGGGCGGCTCGGGCGGCTCCCAGGACGACGGCAAGGTCCGGCTCACCGGCTCCGCGAACATCCGCAGCGGCCCCGGCCTCGACTACCTCTCCCTGGGCACCGCCGAGTCCGGCACGCGGCTGACCTACCGCGGCAAGACCCAGAAGGACGAGCGCGGCGTCGCCTGGTACGCCGTGACCTTCGAGGGCGAGAAGGGCTGGGTCTCCTCCAAGTACGCGCGGCTGAAATGAGCCGCCGCCAAAATCAGGGGGACGGTTCTCTGTGTCATTGACACAGAGAACCGTCCCCTTGATTTTGGTCCCTTCGCCACTTCACCATCAGGCCGATCTCCCACACCATCATCAGCGCCCAGCCGGCGGCGCAGGCCACGGGCACGGCGTCCAGGCCCATGCGCCCGATCAGCAGGAACGTGAACGCGGCGCGGGTGAACATCTGGGAGTAGGTGACGTACATCGTGATCTTCAGCTTGCCCATGGCCCGCATGTAGCCCTGCAGGCCGTTGGTGATGCCGGGCATGAAGTAGAAGAAGCCCATCAGGCGCAGGTAGCGCGTGCCCAGGCGGATGACCTCGGTCTCCGACGGGTCCACGAACAGGCCCATCAGCGGCCCGGCCAGCGCGAACACCGCCGCCGACACGACCAGCCCGTAGGCCGTCTCCATCGCCATGGCGGCAAAGAAGCCCCGCCGCATGCGCTCGGGCTTGTTCGCGCCGCGGTTCTGGGCGATCAGCACGGTCTCGCCCCCGGCGATGTCCCGCTCGGGGATCAGGGCGTAGTCGTCGATGCGGTTCACGGCGTTGAAGGCGGCGATGGCGCTGACGCCCAGCGGGTTCACCGCCGACTGTACCAGGAGCTTACCGATGTAGATGCCCGCCTGCTGCAGCGCGCTGGGCACGCTGAAGCGCACGGTCCGGCCCAGCAGCGCCCGGTCCACGGCGAAGCCCCCGCGGCCCGCGAAGAGCACTGGCTCGTTCTTGCGCAGCAGCGCCGCGCACAGCAGCGCCGACATCGCCTGGGCGATCACCGTGGCCCACGCGGCCCCGGCCACGCCCATGTGAAACCGGGCCACGAACAGCAGGTCCAGCCCCACGTTAGAAAGCGACCCAACGACCAGGCAGATCAGCGGCGTCAGCGTGTCGCCGATGGAGCGGCTGGCCGCCGCCAGTATGTTGTACAGCGACGTGACCACCATGCCCAGCGCCACGATGCGCAGGTACCGGGCGGTGTCGGCCATGATGTCCGCGGGCGTGCGGCACAGCCGCAGCAGCGGCCCGGCCAGCGCGAACAGGCCCAGGGCGATGGCGGCGCTCAGGGCCGCGCCGATGGCCAGCGTGGTGGCGAACTCCCGGCGCAGCGCCCGCGCGTCGCCCGCGCCGTAGAATTCGCTCATCAGCACCGAGGCCCCGATGCCGATGCCGATGATGAAGAACATCGCCACGCTCATCAGCGGGCTGGCGACGCCCACCGCCGCCAGCGCGCCCGCGCCGGCGAACTTGCCCACGATCACCGAATCGACGGTGTTGTAGGTCACCTGAAACAAATCGCCGAGTATGGCCGGTATCGAATAGCGCACCAGATGCCGCGCCACCCCGCCCTCGGTCATGTTGTGTGCTCTGACGGACATGAAGGCTCCTTTGGTAATGATTATATAGCTGAATTCTACCTTCATTCCATGACAAAGTCAATATAGATTCTGCCAGCACAGCGATTCGTCGAACCGCAGGTGCTCCAGCGCCCGCTGGGCGGTGGACATGGTGCGCAGAAAGTCGTCGTGGTCCGCGCACTCCAGGCAGATCTGGGCCTCGGCGAGGGCGCCGGCCACCTCGTTCAGCGCGTCGTGGTTCACGATGAACTCCAGCATCGCCGCGTGGGCCTCCCAGTATTCGGCCAGCTTCACCATCAGCGACTTGGCGTGGGCGAAGCGCGTTTCCTCCACGGCCAGCACCGCCTCGCTGCACAGGTCCCCGGCCTCTGATACGGCGTGGGTCAGCGCCGCCAGCGACAGCGCGCAGATCGCCAGTGCGCAGGCCAGCACCGCCGCGGTCGTGATCAGCGTCCGCTTCATCTACCACGCCACCTTTCCCGGGTCCAGGGCCTGGAAGCGCAGCATGCCGCCGCCGGACAGCTGCAGCGTCATGCGCCCCTGGGTGTCCAGCGAGGCCAGGAACACCCGCTCCGCCCGCAGGCCCCGCTTGCTCAAGAGCTGTTCGAGCCACTCGGCGCTCTGGCCGGTCTTGCGCAGGTTGTCCGGCTGCACGCGCCCGCCGGAGATCAGCGCCAGCGCCAGGCCCTCGTAGCCGGGGTCGATGTTCATTTCCGACGTCTTGGGCGGCCTGCCGCTGGCCGGGGGGAAGGCGGTGATGGCGCCGTTGGCCTCCACGATGGCCGTGCCCACCTCCGCCGGGTCCAGGTAGCCCGCGCCCCGCAGGCCCTCCAGCAGGTCCGATATGCTCAGGCACAGCCGGTCCAGCTCCCGCTGGTCGATCTGGCCCTTGTTGATCACCAGCGCCGGCTTGCCGGACACCAGGGCCCGGAACCGGTCCCACTTCAGCGAGGCCAGCGTGATCGCGCCGTGCACCACGAACATCGCCGCCACCGGCAGCAGTCCGTGCAACAGCGGCGTGGACACGCTCTCCATGGGCGAGGAGATCAGGTCGGCCAGCAGTATGGTCATGGCCAGCTCGTAGGGCTCGTACTCGCCCAGCTGGCGCTTGCCCAGCGCGCGCATCGTGACGATCATCACCGCGTACAGCAGCGCGCCGCGAATGAAAAGGGTGAACATGCTATCCCTCCATGATGCTCCAGTATGGCCGCGATGGGGGGAAAACATGCGTTTATCGGCGGTGACCCCTTGATTTATTGCGCAAATGGGTTTATCATAGATATAATAGGAATAATGTGCGCCCGTGGCGCAATGGGAGCGGAGCATGGACTTTTTCAAGGAATTCGGCAAACAGGTTTCCAACGTGGCCCGGTCGGTGACGGACCGGTCGAAGGAGAGCGCCGAGGCGACGAAGGCCGGCGGCGAGCTGCGCGCGGCGCGGGAGGCGCTGGAGCAGCTGTATACCCGCTACGGCAAGGCGTGTTACGCGCTTCAAAACGGGCGGGGCAATCGGGAGGCCGCCGATGCGCTGGCGCTGCGCATCCGCGCGGCGGAGCTGCAGGTGGCGGAGCTGGCCGAGGCCTACGACGCGGCCCGGGAGGTCAGGCGCTGCCTGAGCTGCGGCGCGGTGCACCCGAAGGAGGCGCGGTTCTGCTCCGCCTGCGGCAAGCGCCTGCCCGACGAGCCCCTGAAGCCCGAGCCGATGGACGCCGCGGAGTACTGCCTGAACTGCGGCGCGAAGCGGGAGGGCGGCGAGGCCCGCTGTCCCGTGTGCGGCGCGGACTTTACCGCCCCGCAGGCGCCTGAGCCCGCACCCGAGCCCGAGCGCGAACCCGCCCCGACCGGCCCCGACGCAGAGGAGCCGGAGAACGAGGAGATGGAGTAGGGCAGCGATGTGCCGGACAGTGAGGAGTGAGGAATGAGGAGTGAGGAGCACTGAACGGTTGACTTGTACTCCTCACTCCTGACTCCTAACTCATCACTCAAAATGTCGTTACCAGTTACGGCCGACAAGCGGAGGAATACAAATGCAGCAGAGACCCAATCCATACGGGCCGCGGCGGATGACGCGCCAGCAGTACGAGGCGCTGCGGCGCCAGCGGCGGCAGAACCGGATAGCGATCGCGATACTTGCGGGCATCGCGGTGTTGATCGTCGTGGCGGTGGTGCTGATCCTGCGCCCGAAGAAGAGCGGCCCCGACGCCGTGACCGCGATGGTGGACGCCGGCGCGCCGCCCGCGCAGGAGACCGCCGTGCCCGAGATCACGGCGGAGCCCAATGCCCAGCCTCAGAACGGGGGCGTGGACCTGGCGGCGCTGACCGGCACCGAGCCCTCTTCGAAGGGCGAACCGGAATCGGAAGCGGAACCGGAAACGCCGGTGGAGGAAGCGGTCGAGGTCGCGGAGCCCACGCCGGTGCCGGCGCTGCCCCAGGCGGTGGAGCAGGTGACCAGCGCGCCCCGGCCCGCCGGGTCGCTGCGCTCGGTGCGCATGCGCGTGGCGGGGGACATCATGTTCTGCAAGGATCAGCTGTTGTACGCCCGGGACAGCGGCTACGACTTCCACAACCAGTTCGACCTGATCGCCGACCAGCTGGCGAACGCCGACTACACGATGGCCAACATGGAGGGCACCGTCGGCAAGTACAGGACCTCCAGCTATTCCGGCTATCCCCAGTTCAACGCGCCGGACGTGTGCCTCGCGCCGCTGAAGGATTACGGCATCGACTTTCTGACGCTGGCCAACAACCACATGCTGGACCGCTGGAGCGGCGGCGTCACGAACACCGTGGACAACGTGGAGAAGTACGGCTTCGACCACGTGGGCGCGTACCGCACCAAGGCCGAGAAGGACGCGCCGGTGATCTACGAGGTGGGCGG
>JAFYBB010000234.1 GCA_017540445.1 Clostridia bacterium
CCGATGCCCACGAACAGCACCTGCAGCGTGCGGGTGTATTCCTTCACCCGGTCCATGTCGCCCGCGCCGATGGTCTTGCCGATCAGCACCGACGCCGCCGAGGCCGCGCCCACCGACGTGACCTTCAACAGCAGAAACAGCGTAGAGCTGATGGACTGCGACGCGATGGCGCTCTTGTCCATGTGGCCGAGGATCACCGTCTGCACCGCGTTGGACACGCCCCACACCGCCGACGCCAGCAGGATCGGCGCGCTGACCTTCGCGTAGTCGCGCAGCATCTGCCCGTCCAGCCGCAGCCAGTCCCGGGGCCGGATCTCCAGCCGCTTTTCCCGGGCGAACAGGAACAGCGCCACGATGGCGCACTCCACCGCCCGCGCCGTCAGCGTGCCGATGGCCGCGCCCCGGGCGCCCAGCTCCGGAAAGCCAAAGCGCCCGCCGATCAGCAGGTAGTTGATGGACACGTTCACCACCAGCGACACCACCGACACCCGCAGCGCGATCTTCACCGATTCCGCGATGCGCAGCGTGCCCAGCATCACGGTGGTCAGCCCGAAGAACACGTAGGAAAAGCGGATGATGGACAGGTAGGCCACGCCCTCGCTTATGATCGCACCGTCCCAGGTGAACAGCCCCACCGCGCCCGCCGGAGCCAGCGTCACCGCCAGAAACAGCGCAAGCGTCAGCCCCAGCGCCGCCCGCGCGCCGATGGCCGACAGCTTGCGGACCTCGCCGGCGCGCCCCTGGCCCCAGTATTGGCTGCCCAGCACGATCATGCCGTTGCTGATGCCGTACACCAGCTGCTGCAGCACGAACTGGATCTGGTTCACCGCGGCCACGCCGGACAGGGCGCTCTCGCTGTACGCGCCCAGCATCACGTTGTCCGCCAGGTTCACCGACAGGATCACCACCTGCTCCAGCATCAGCGCCAGGCTGAGCCGAATGAACGACCTGTAGAATTCCCGATCACGGGTCAATCGCATCTGACGCTCTCCCTTCTTTCTCTCCTCCGGTTCCGCCGCTGCTCCATCGTTCCGGCAATCAGCATGCCCAGGCCGCGCAGGAAGGCGAGGCCGTGGCCGTTGATCATGACCGGCAGCGCCCGGCACATGCGCTGGCTCAGCACGCCGCCGCTGATCTTGCCCAGGGCGCGGGGCGGCATCTCGTAGACGGAGCGGAGCACCGACATCATGCGGCCCCGGGCCTCGCCCCGGCGCAGCCGCCAGGCCATCCAGCGGCACAGCAGCCGGGCCTTCAGGCTGCGGGCGTGGGCCATGCGGCACAGCGCGTCGTTCATGCCCATCTCCCGCGGCGGCGCGTCCGCGGGCAGCGGACAGCCCAGCAGCCGCCCGAACTCCCCGTCGTCCGCCTGTCCGGGCGCGCAGGCGTAGTAGTGGGGCAGCGCCTCCGGCCCCGGGGGCAGCGGCGCGCCGGTGCCCTCGACCTTCAGTGCGCCCGACAGCCGTATGTCGCGCACGCTGGCGCCGATCAGCACCTCGTATTCGCCGCCGTCCACCTCGAAGCGGTTCGTGACGGTGTTGAAATAGCGGAAGGCGTATTCGTCCAGCGGCAGCGTCACGCGGCGGGATTCCCCCGGCTCCAGGCGCAGCTTCGCAAAGCCCTTCAGCTCCTTCGCGGGGCGGTACACCCGGGGCCGGCGGGCGGAGACATACAGCTGGGCGATCTCCTCCCCCGCCCGGTCCCCGGCGTTGGTCACCGTGAAGCTGACGCCGTCCGCCGCCACGCGCAGGCCGCCGTAGTCAAAGCGCGTGTAGCTCAGCCCGAAGCCGAAGGGGAAGCGCACCGGCACCCCCGCCGTCTCGTAGTAGCGGTAGCCCACGTACAGCCCTTCCCGGTAGACGACGTTGCGCCCGTCCGGCGGCAGCCACGCCACGGCGGGGCAGTCCCCGTCCGTCATGGGCCAGGTCTCGCTGAGCTTGCCCGACGGATTGACCGCGCCGGTGAGTATGTCCACCAGCGCCCCGGCCCCGGCCTGGCCGCAGAGCCCGCCGTACAGCAGCGCCCGGCAGTCGTCCAGCCAGGGCGTCTCCACCGGGCCGCCCGACATCAGCACGACCGCCACGTTGGGGTTGGCCGCGCTGACCGCGTGAAGCAGCCGCACCTGCGCCTCCGGCAGCCGCATGTGTCTTCGGTCCAGGCCCTCCTGCTCCTCGGCGTCATTCAGCCCCAGCGCCAGCAGCACCGCGTCGGCGCGGCGCGCCAGCGCCACGGCCTCGCGGGTCAGCGCCGCCGCCCGCCGGGCGCACCCGGAATAGCCCGGCGCGAAGCCCGCCAGCGTCAGCGGGCTGTCCGCGACCGCGTCCAATAGCGAATCCACTCGGGTGGGATGGACCTGCGACGAGCCGCCGCCCTGTATGCGCATGCTCCGGGCCAGTTCGCCGATCACGGCCACCCGCGCGCCCTTTGGCAGCGGCAGCAAGCCCCCGTCGTTCTTCAGCAGCACCGCGCTGCGGGCGCAGGCCTCCCGGGCCAGCGCGTGGTGGGCGTCGGCGTCGAAGCCCGCGGGGCGCGCCGCCCTGTGAACGTCCAGCGCCACGCCCAGCAGCGCGTCCACCCGCTCGTCCACGACCGCCTCCGGCACCCGGCCCTCGGCCACGGCCCGCAGCAGCTGCGCGGGCGAATCCCCGCCGGTGGAGGGCATCTCCAGGCTGCAGCCCGCCAGCACGCCCGCCGCGAAGTCGTTGCCGCCGCCCCAGTCGGAGGTCACAAAGCCCCGAAAGCCCCACGCCCCCCGGAGGATGTCCGTCAGCAGCATTTTGTTCTCGTTGGCGTAGACGCCGTTCACCTGGTTGTAGGCGGACATCACGCACTTCGGGGCGGACTCCCGCACGGCGATCTCAAAGCCCGTCAGGTACAACTCCCGCAGCGTCCGCGCGTCCACCACCGAGTTGGACGCCTGGCGGCGCAGCTCCAGGTTGTTGGCCGCGAAGTGCTTCACGCAGGCGGCGATGCCGATGGACTGTATCCCCCGCACGCAGCCCGCCGCCAGCTTGCCCGACAGGTACGGGTCCTCGGAATAATACTCGAAGTTGCGCCCGCACAGCGGCAGGCGCTTCAGGTTCAGCCCCGGGCCCAGCAGCACGTCCACGCCCTGAGCGGCGGCCTCCTCGCCGATCGCCCGGCCCACGCGCTCCGTCAGCGCCGGATCCCAGCCGTTGGCAAGGGCGGAGGCCGTGGGAAAGCAGGTGGCCGGCAGCGAGCCGCCGACGCCCAGCCGGTCGCCCTTGCCCGCCTGGCGGCGCACGCCGTGGGGGCCGTCGGACAGGCGCAGCCCGGGCACGCCCTTTTCCTCGATGGCCAGCGTGTTCCAGAAGTCGCGGCCGGAGAGCAGGCGGCACTTCTCCCAAAGCGTCAGCCGGTCGATGATGTCCCGATGCCTCAAGCTCCACCCCTCCCCCGCGCGGCTCTTCACGTCTCATTATAGCAGTTCCCCCGCGCGATGGCAATCCTTGCGTTAAATCAAAGGGCGCGCCTTGCGCAACGCGCCGCGGCGTGCTATGCTATAAATGACGGTACACGGAAGACAAACGGCGCGGCCAACGCCGGCGGCCGGGGAGGCTGAGGCCATGAAGTTGCTCTCCGTAGCGGTTCCCTGCTACAATTCCCAGGACTACATGCGCCGCGCGGTGGATTCCCTGCTGCCGGGCGGGGACGAGGTGGAGATACTGATCGTGGACGATGTGCACCTGCGCCGCTACATGATCGGCTTTTTGGAGATCATCACCGCGGTGTCCTCGGTGATGCTGCTGATGGACGGCTCGAAGGCGGCCCTTGAAAAGCGGGACGCGCTGTGGGCCTTCATCCGCGAGCGCGACCCGGCGCTGGAACACCGGCTGCGGCGCGGCATGCTGGGGCGTCTGGTACTGGCGAACACCCGGCCCGGACGCGCAGCGGCGACGCTGGTGTACCGCGTCAGCCAAAAGATATACGGCTTCAACTGAACCCCCATCCATTTTCAACGAAAGGCGAGCGAAACCATGGCTTTGAAACGCGGCAGCGCTACCCTGGACATGACCAGCGGGTCCATCATCGGCCAGATCATACTGTTTTCACTGCCGCTGATGCTGGGCAACATCTTTCAGATGCTGTACAACACGGTGGACAGCGTGGTGGTGGGCAACTTCGTGGGCAAGGAGGCCCTGGCCGCCGTCGGCTCCACCACGATGATCGTGAACATGCTGGTGTTCTTCTTCAACGGCTTCTCGGTGGGCGCGGGCGTGGTGATCGCCCAGCACTTCGGCGCGCGGGACATGGATCGCCTGCACAGCGCCGTCGAGACCACGATGGCGGTCACCTTCGTGCTGTGCGCGCTGTTCACGCTGATCGGCGTGTTCAGCGTGCGGCCCATGCTGCGCCTGATGTCCACGCCGGACGACGTGTTCGAGGACGCCGTCACCTACCTGACCATCTACTTCTGGGGCTTTACGGGGCTGCTCATCTACAACATCGGCAGCGGCATACTGCGGGCCGTGGGCGACACCACCCGGCCGCTGATGTTCCTGGTGCTGACCAGCCTTCTGAACATCGTGCTGGACCTGGTGTTCGTGATCGGCCTGAAGGCCGGCATCGCCGGCGTGGCCCTGGCCACGATCATCTCCCAGTTCATCTCGGCGGCGCTGACGCTGAGGCTGCTGACCGCCACCAAGGACATCTACCGCCTGGTGTGGAAGGACCTTCGCATCGAGCTGCCGGTGCTGCGGCGCATATTCGCCGTGGGGCTTCCGGCGGGCATACAGTCGGTGATCACGGCCTTCTCCAACGTGTTCGTGCAGTCCTACGTGAACCACTTCGGCTCCAGCTGCATGGCTGGGTGGAGCTGCTACAACAAGCTGGACCAGTTCATCATGCTGCCCATGTCCTCGACGGCCATGGCCGCCACCACCTTCGTCAGCCAGAACATCGGCGCGAAGCAGTACGACCGGGCCAACCGGGGCACCTGGTACACGATACTGCTGTCCGTGGGCATCACGCTGGTCATCGCGGTGGCGCTGGTGGTGTTCGCCGGTCCCGCCGTGGGCCTGTTCACCCGGGACCCGTCGGTGATCGAATACGGCGTGCTGTTCATGCGGGCCAACACCTTCTTCCTGCTGTTCAACTGCGTCAACCACACGCTGGCCGGCGCGCTGCGGGGCCGGGGCGATTCCCGGGGCCCGATGGTCATCATGCTGGGCACCTTCGTGGCCATCCGCCAGGTCTACCTGTTCCTGGTCACACGCTACGTGGCCAACACGCCCTTCCTGGTGGGCTTCGGCTACCCGGTGGGCTGGATGTGCTGCTGCGCGCTGGAGGTGACCTACTACTTCGTCAAGTGGGGCCGAAAGGCCCGCGCACCGGAACCGATACAATAAAGGAGTGAAAGATGTGTCCAAGATAGCCGATCAGCTGCGACATGATTTCAAGGCCAACGACGACATCCGCGACGCGGGCCTGACCACGCCGAAGGACGTGGTCCGCTACGACGACATCGCCTATGGCAAGGACCTGCCCTGGCAGGCGCTGGATCTGTACCGCCCGCGGGCGCTGGCGGGCAGGATTCTGCCGGTGATCGTCAGCATCCACGGCGGCGGGTGGATGTACGGCGACAAGGAGCGGTATCAGTACTACTGCATGAGCCTGGCGCAGCGGGGCTTTGCCGTGGTGAACTTCACCTACCGCCTCGCGCCGGAATACAAGTACCCCGCGGGCATGGAGGACACCAACGCCGTGTTCCACTGGGTGTTCGACCACGCGAAGATCTACGGGCTGGACACCGGCCACATATTCGCCGTGGGCGATTCCGCCGGGGCGCACATGCTGTCCATCTACAGCTGCATCTGCGCCAACCCGGACTACGCCGCCCGCTACGGCTTCGCGCCGCCCGCGGGCTTCATCCCCACCGCGGTGGCCCTGAACTGCGGGGCCTACGTGATGGGCTCCGAGCGCAGCGAGCTGATGGCTGAGCTGCTGCCCGGCGGCGGCACCAAGGAGGAGATCGAGCTCATCAGCCCGCTGAAGCACATGACGCCGGACTTCCCGCCCGCCTTCGTGATGACCGCCAACGAGGACTTCCTGAAGCCCCAGGCCGCCGTGATGGCCGCGCGGCTGGCGGAGCTGGACGTTCCCTTCGAGTACCGCTACTACGGCGGCAAGGGCCAGCATTTGCAGCACGTGTTCCACTGCGACATGCGCAGCGAGCAGGGCAAGCTGTGCAACGACGAGGAGTGCGATTTCTTCAGAAGGTTCATCTGAAAAAAACGGTGAGGGGGGGCGGTTCCTCCAACCACTTTGAATGGTTGGAGGAACCGTCCCCCTCACAATGACCACTGTTCAGAATCAATGCCTTCAGGCCGTCGCTTCTTCCTTCGGGTAAACAAATGTCCGTGCCTGATAATCGTTCAGTTGGAACTCATCTTTTACACTATGCTATTCTTATATAACCAATTCGGCATCATTTTTCAAGGGGATATTCCAGAATGTCATATCCTGTTTTCCGGCTTCCTTGCACACGGAGACGGTCCTCAATGGGCATTAAGTTAAGCGGTTGGGGTGCCCTATCCCCCGCTTCGCGGGTACTTCTCCACGGGCCTGCCTCGGCCCCATCTCTCTGAAAACAGCACACTGTGCTGTTTTCCGGGCGCTCGATGCCATTGACATGGGGAAGCTTTTGGGCGGCGTCCACATTCTGTGCCTCCCCACCGCAGTGGGTTCGAGCGCCAGGAGAACAGTCCGGTGGACTGTTCTCAGCGAGAACGGGCCGGCAGGCCCTTGGAGAGGGGGACCGCTTGCGGTGGAAGGGCACCCCAGACGCTCCTTTACCTAATGCCATTGGGGACAGAACGCAGTGAGGCCACCGCGGCAATCCGTTCCCCTGCTATTCCTGTTCCCTGTACCCTGTTCCCTGTTCCCTATGGGCGTCGACCCCTTCCGTCGGCGCCCCTATTGCCTACTCCCTACTCCCTACTCCCTGCTCCCAGGCGGGGCTACTGACTACTGGCTACTTAACAACCACCTTCACCTTCGCCTTCCTTCCGTTCGCGGCCTTCACGGTGATGGTGACGGTGCCCTTCTTCAGCGCCTTCACGACGCCCTTCGAGTTGACCTTCGCCACCGTTTTGTCG
>JAFYBB010000235.1 GCA_017540445.1 Clostridia bacterium
CCGCAGGCGCTGGAAGCTGAAGGCCGGCGACGTGCTTATGGCCGACCTGCGCACCGGCGCGCTGATGGAGGGCGACGCGCTGAAGCGGCACTTCGCCGGGCTGCACCCCTACGGCGAATGGGTGCAGAAGATCGTGCGGCTGAAGGACCTGCCGGAAGCGCCCGCCGAGGCGCGGCCGCTGGACGCCGGGGCCCTGTGCCTGGCCTTTGGCTACGCCTGGGAGGACGTCCAGGACGTGGTGCTGCCGATGGCCGAGAAGGGCACGGAGCCCATCGTGTCGATGGGCGCGGACGAGCCGCTGGCCGCGCTGTCGAAGGCGCATCCGACGCTGTTCGACTACTTCAGGCAGCGCTTTGCCCAGGTGACGAACCCGCCCATCGACGCGCTGCGGGAGGCCTGCAAGACCGACTGTTCCATTTACATCGGCGACGACGGAAATCTGCTGTCCTGCGACGCGGACAACTGCGCCGTGCTGGAGCTGCCCTCGCCGGTGCTGACCGAGGAAGCGCTGCGGCGCATCCGCGCCATCGACCACCCCGCGTTTCACGTGCGCACGGTGTCGCTGCTGTATCCGGTGGACACGCGGCTGCGCCGGGCCATGGCCGACTTCTTCGCCGCCTGCGACGCGGCCTGCCGCGACGGCGTGAATATACTGATACTGTCCGACCGGGGCGTGGACGCGGCGCACCTGGCGATACCGTCGCTATTGGCGGTGTCGGCGCTGGAGCAGCACCTGATCCACATCAAAAAGCGCACCGCAGTTTCGGTGGTGCTGGAGAGCGGCGAGCCCCGGGACACCCACCAGCTGGCCATGCTGATCGCCTACGGCGCGCGGGCCGTGAACCCGTATTTGGCCCACGACGTGATCCGGCGGGACTACGGCGAGGCGGGCGTCGAAAGCTACAACGCGGCCCTGACCGCGGGCATACTGAAGATCGCCTCCAAGATGGGCGTCTCCACGCTGCAGGCCTACCAGAGCGCCCAGCTGTTTGAGGCGGTGGGCCTGGACCGGCAGTTCGTGGAGCAGTACTTCACCAACACCCCCTGCTGCCTGGGCGGCGTGGGGCTTTCCGACGTGGAAGCCTGCAGCCGCTACTGGCACGGCGCGGCGTTCGCGGACCCGTGCCCGTCGGGGCTGCCCTCGGTGGGCCGCCACCGGCTGCGCAAGGGGCCGGAGGCCGAGGAGCACCTGTACAGCCCCCAGGTCATCCACCTGCTGCAGCAGGCGGTGTGGACCGACGACCGGGAGAAGTTCGACCAGTACGCGGCGCTGGTGGAGAACGACGGCCCGCGCACGATCCGCGCGTCGCTGGACTTCCGCTACGACCTGTGCAACCCGATCCCGCTGACTGAGGTGGAGCCGGTGGAAGCCATCGTCAAGCGCTTCAGGACCGGCGCCATGTCCTACGGCTCCATCTCCCGGGAGGCCCACGAGTGCCTGGCGAAGGCCATGAACCACCTGGGCGGCCGCAGCAACAGCGGCGAGGGCGGCGAGCTGCCGGAGCGCTTCGGCACGGAGCTCAATTCCGCCATCAAGCAGGTGGCCTCCGGGCGCTTCGGCGTGACCCGGGAGTACCTGCTGTCCGCCAGGGAGATCCAGATCAAGATGGCCCAGGGCGCCAAGCCCGGCGAGGGCGGGCACCTGCCCGGCGCGAAGGTGACCGAGAGCGTCGCCCGCACGCGCTGCGCCACGCCCGGCATATCGCTGATCTCCCCGCCGCCCCACCACGACATCTACTCCATCGAGGACCTGGCGGAGCTCATCTACGACCTGCAGTGCGCCAACGAGGACGCGAAGATCACCGTCAAGCTGGTGTCGTCCACCGGCGTCGGCACCATTGCCAGCGGCGTGGCGAAGGCCGGCGCGGGCGGCATACTGATCTCCGGCGGCGAGGGCGGCACCGGCGCGGCGCCGATGTCCAGCGTCCACCACGCGGGCCTGCCCTGGGAGATCGGCCTGGCGGAGACGCACCAGGTGCTCTGCCGCAACCGGCTGCGCCAGACCGTGACGCTGGAGACCGACGGCAAGCTGATGTCCGGCCACGACGTGGCCGTGGCGCTGCTGCTGGGCGCGGAGGAATTCGGCTTCGCCACCGCGCCGCTGATCACGCTGGGCTGCCGCATGATGCGGGTGTGCCAGCTGGGCACCTGCCCCTTCGGCGTGGCCACCCAGGACCCCCAGCTGCGCAAGCGCTTCGCCGGCAAGCCGGAATACGTGGAGCGGTTCATGCGCTTCATCGCCGAGCAGCTGCGCGAGATCATGGCGAAGCTGGGCGCGCGGACGGCGGACGAGCTGGTGGGCCGCAGCGACCTTTTGAAGATGAAGGACGGCGCGCCGATGGACCTGTCCGAATTGATCGGCTTCGCCCGGAACATCCACGTGCAGCCGGAATGCCGGCACGACTTCGCATTGCACGAGCGCGCGGACGCGCGATTGGTGCAGGATTACGCCCCCTATCCCCGCGTACAAGAATCCAGAGAACTCCCGCCTTTGAAAAGCGCCGCACGAACGGATGCAAGGCTTGTCCAGGACTACGCCCCCCGCCCCCGCTGGCAGGAATCGCTGGAGCGCCGGATGCCCTCGGGCCCGGCCCGCGGCGACGCGGCGGACGCCGCGCACGTGCGGCTGACCACCGCCGACCGGGCCTTCGGCGCGCTGCTGAAGGGCGAGCGAAACGTCCGGGCGACGGGCTGCGGCGGCCAGTCCTTCGGGGCTTTCCTGCCGAAGGGGCAGTCGATCACGCTGTACGGCGTGGCCAACGACTACCTGGGCAAGGGCCTCTCCGGCGGCACGCTTTCGATCTGCCCGCCCGCCGACGCCGTGTGGTACCCGGAGGATACGCTGATCGGCAACGTGGCGCTGTACGGCGCGACCTCGGGCTACGCCTTCATCGCGGGCATGGCCGGCGAGCGCTTCGCCGTGCGCAACAGCGGCGCGTGGGCGGTGGTCGAGGGCGTTGGCGACCACGGCTGCGAGTACATGACCGGCGGCCGCGTGGCGGTGCTGGGGCCCGTGGGCGACAACTTCGGCGCGGGCATGTCCGGCGGCGTCGCCTGGGTGCTGGACGAGGACGGCACGCTGGCTTCGCGGATCAACTCCGGCCTGGTGCGGGTGCACGAGGTCACCCGGGCCCAGGCGGCGGAGCTGCGCCAGCTGCTGGAAAAGCACGCGCGGCACACCGATTCCCGCCGGGCCATCGACATACTGGCCGACTTCGAGGCGTACCTGCCGAAGTTCAGGGCCGTCATTTCCGACGAATACCTGGACTTTCTGAACGAGGGGGTGTAAAATATGGGCAAGGCAACCGGCTTCATGGAGACCGTTCGGGTCGAGAACCCATACCGCCCCGAGGCGGTCCGCCTGGGGGATTTCGACGACCTGCACGTCGCCCAGCCCGCCGAGGCGCGGCGGGCCCAGGCCTCGCGCTGCATGAACTGCGGCGTGCCCTTCTGCCAGTCGGACTTCGGCTGTCCGCTGCACAACCTGATCCCGGAGTGGAACGACCTGTTGTACCGGGGCCGGGAGCGCGAGGCGCTGGCGCGGCTGTTGATGACCGCGCCGTTTCCGGAGTTCACGGGCCGCGTGTGCCCGGCGCTGTGCGAGAAGGCCTGCAACCTGGAAAACGACGCGCTCACCAACCGGGACAACGAGCTCTACCTGATCGAGACCGGCTTCGCCAAGGGCTGGGTGCAGCCGCGGATTCCGCGGACGCGCACCGGCAGGCGCGTGGCCGTGGTGGGCAGCGGGCCCGCGGGCCTGGCGGCGGCGGACCTGTTGAATAAGCTGGGGCACGCGGCCACCGTCATCGAGCGCGCCGACCGGCCCGGCGGCCTGCTGATGTACGGCATACCGAACATGAAGCTGCCGAAGGATGTGGTGGAGCGCCGCGTGCGGCTGATGGAGGCCGAGGGCGTGCGCTTTATACTGAACACCGAGGCAGACCCGGCGCTCATGGACGACTACGACGCGGTGCTGCTGTGCGGCGGCGCGAAGAAGCCCCGCGCGCTGAACGTGGAGACCGCCCCAGGGGCGCACGTCTACTTCGCGGTGGACTACCTGACGGCGGCCACCCGGGCCGTGCTGTCCGGCGAGGCCCCGTCCGTCACGGCCAGGGACAAAGCCGTGGTGGTGGTGGGCGGCGGCGACACCGGCAACGACTGCGTGGGCACGGCGCTGCGCCAGGGCTGCAGGTCCGTCGTGCAGCTGGAGATGATGCCCGCCCCGCCCACGGAGCGCGCGGCGAACAACCCCTGGCCCGAGTGGCCGCGGACGCTGCGCACCGACTACGGCCAGCTGGAGGCCATCTTCCGCCAGGGGGCCGACCCGCGGGTGTACCAGACGACGGTCAAAAAGGTCCTGGACGGCGCGGTGGAAACCGTGAAGCTGCAGGGCTTTGACCCCGTGCCCGGCACGGAGCAGACCCTGCCCTGCGACCTCATGCTGATCGCGGCGGGCTTCGTGGGCTGCGAAACGCAGACCGCGGAAGCCTTCGGCGTGGCCCTCAGCCCCCGCGGCGCGATGATGCCCGCGGACGGCGCGCACCGACTGCGGGACAATCTGTTCTCCGCCGGCGACATGCGCACCGGCCAGTCGCTGGTGGTACGCGCGCTGGCCGACGGGCGGGCCGCGGCGCTTCAGATCCATCAATTTCTGTCGTCGAAAGTGTGATATTGAAGGGAGTGGCAAGGGAGCCATGTGTGGAATCGTAGGCTATACGGGGCCCGGCCAGGCGGCGCCGATACTGCTGGAGGGCCTGGCAAAGCTGGAATACAGGGGCTATGACTCCGCGGGCCTGGCCGTGCGCGACGGCAGCGCGCTGGCGGAGGTGGTGAAGGCCACCGGAAAGCTGGCGCACCTGGCGGACAAGACCGACCAGGGCCGGGCCCTGCCGGGCACCTGCGGCATCGGCCACACCCGCTGGGCGACCCACGGCGACCCCAGCATGGTCAACGCCCACCCCCACGTCAGCGGCAACTGCTCCGGCTCGGGCAGCGGCACCGTGGAGTCGGACGTGGTGGGCGTGCACAACGGCATCATCGAGAACTTCGCGGAGCTGAAGGACAAGCTGCTCAGGCACGGCTACCAGTTCTACAGCGACACCGACACCGAGGTGGTCGTGAAGCTGGTGGACTACTACTACAACAAGTACAAGATCGGCCCCGTGGACGCCATCAACCGCATGATGGTGCGCGTGCGGGGCAGCTATGCGCTGGCGCTGATGTTCAAGGACTTCCCGGGCGAGATCTACGCGGCCCGAAAGGATTCGCCGCTGATCATCGGCGTGGCGGACGACGCGGCCTATCTGGCCTCGGACGTGCCCGCGATACTCAAGCACACCCGCAGCGTCTACTACATCGGCAACCAGCAGGCGGCGCGGGTCTGCCCGGGCCAGGTGACCTTCTACGACCTGAACGGCGACGAGATACAGCTGCCGCTGACCGAGATCACCTGGGACGCGGAGTCGGCGGAAAAGGGCGGCTACGAGCACTTCATGCTCAAGGAGATCCACGAGCAGCCCGCCGCCGTGCGGGACACGCTGAACAGCCTGATGAAGGACGGCGCGCTGTCCCTTTCAGACACGGGCCTGACCGACGAAATGCTGCGGGGCCTGGGCCAGATCGAGATCGTGGCCTGCGGCTCCGCCTGGCACGTGGGCATGGCCGCCCAGTACGTGATCGAGGATATGGCCGGCCTGCCGGCGCGGGTGGAGCTGGCCTCCGAATACCGCTACCGGAACGCCCCGGCCCCGAAGGACACGCTGGTGGTCGTGATCTCCCAGTCCGGCGAGACCGCGGACAGCCTGGCGGCGCTGCGGGTGGCCAAGGAGCGGGGCCTTCAGACGCTGGCGGTGGTGAACGTGATCGGCAGCACCATCGCCCGGGAGGCGGACCACGTGCTCTACACCGTGGCCGGGCCGGAGATCGCCGTGGCGACCACCAAGGCCTACAGCGCCCAGCTGATCGCCCTGGACGCGCTGGCCATCCGGCTGGCAGCGGTGCGCGGCGCGCTGTCGGAGGAGGAGGTTCAGCGCCTGACCGGCGAGCTGGCCGCGATACCGGACAAGATCAGCCGCATCCTCGAGGACAAGGACCGCATACAGTGGTTCTCGTCCAAGATCGCCAACGCCCACGACATCTTCTTCATCGGCAGGGGCCTGGACTACGCCATCAGCCTGGAGGGCAGCCTGAAGATGAAGGAGATCAGCTACATCCACTCCGAGGCCTACGCCGCGGGCGAGCTGAAGCACGGCACCATCAGCCTGATCGAGAACAACACGCTGGTGGTGGGCGTGCTGACCCAGCCGCTGCTGTTTGAGAAGACGGTGTCCAACATGGCCGAGTGCAAGGCCCGGGGCGCGTATTTGATGGGGCTGACCACCCACGGCAACTACGCCGTGGAGGATTCGGTGGACTTCACCGTGTACGTGCCCAAGACCGACCCGCACTTCGCGCCGTCGCTGGCGGTGATCCCGCTGCAGCTGCTGGGCTACTACACCAGCGTGAACCGGGGCCTGGACGTGGACAAGCCCCGCAACCTGGCCAAGAGCGTGACCGTAGAATAAGACAGGGGGAATCGGCATGGCGAAGTACATATTCGTGACCGGCGGCGTGGTGTCGGGCCTGGGCAAGGGCATCACGGCGGCGTCGCTGGGGCGGCTGCTGAAGGCGCGGGGGCTGAAGGTGGCCGCGCAGAAGCTGGACCCCTACATCAACGTGGACCCCGGCACCATGAGCCCCTACCAGCACGGCGAGGTGTACGTCACCGAGGACGGCGCGGAGACCGACCTGGACCTGGGCCACTACGAGCGGTTCATCGACGAGGACCTGAACCGCTACTCGAACCTGACCACCGGCAAGGTGTACTCCGGCGTCATACAGCGGGAGCGCCAGGGCGGCTACCTGGGCAGCACCGTGCAGACCATCCCCCACATCACCGACGAGATCAAGCGCTTCATCTACCGCGTGGGCGAGCAGACCGACGCCGACGTGGTGATCACCGAGATCGGCGGTACCATCGGCGACATCGAGAGCCAGCCCTTCATCGAGGCCATCCGCCAGGTGGGCCTGGAGGTGGGGCGCGAGAACGCGCTGTACGTGCACGTGACGCTGGTGCCGTACCTGAAGGCCTCCGGCGAGCACAAATCCAAGCCCACCCAGCACTCCGTCAAGGAGCTGCAGGGCATGGGCATCGCGCCGGGCATCATCGTGCTGCGGGTGGACGAGCCCATCGCCGACACAGGGATATTCACGAAGATCGCCCACTTCTGCAACGTCAAGCCGGACTGCGTGATCGAAAACCGCACGCTGCCGAACCTCTACGAGGCCCCGCTGATGCTGGAGGAAGCGCATCTGTCGGGCATCGTCTGCCGGGAGCTGGGCATCGACGCGCCGGAGCCGGACCTGACGGAATGGCGGGCGCTCGTCGAGCGCATCCACCACCAGTCGGGCACGGTGAAGATCGGCCTGGTGGGCAAGTACGTGCAGCTGCATGACGCCTACCTGTCCGTGGCCGAGGCGCTGCGCCACGCCGGCTACGCGCTGGACGCGAAGGTGAAGATCGAGTGGATCGACTCCGAGACGCTGACGGAGGAGAATTATATCGATGTCCTCTCTCAGGTCCAGGGGATAATCGTGCCCGGCGGCTTCGGCGGCCGCGGCATCGAGGGCATGATCCTGGCGGCGAAATACGCCCGGGAGCGCCACGTGCCCTACTTCGGCATCTGCCTGGGCATGCAGGTGGCGGTGATTGAGTACGCCCGCCACGCGGCGGGGCTGACGGGGGCGAACTCCCACGAGTTCGACGAGCACAGCCCGCACCAGGTGATCCACTACATGCCCGACCAGAGCGACGAGATCGACAAGGGCGGCACGCTGCGGCTGGGCAAGTACCCCTGCCGCCTGGCGCCGGACACGGCCATCGCCCGCTGCTACGGCGCGCTTGAGATCAGCGAGCGCCACCGCCACCGCTACGAGTTCAACAACGCCTACCGCGACGCGCTGCAAAACGCCGGCCTGTGCCTGTCCGGCATCTCCCCCGACGGCCGCCTGGTGGAGACGGTGGAGCTCCCCGGCGAGCCCTTCTACATCGGCGTGCAGTTCCACCCCGAGTTCAAGAGCCGCCCGAACAAGCCCCACCCGCTGTTCGTGGGTTTCGTCCGCGCGGCCTTACAGAATGGCTGAAATAACCTGTCACCGGGACGGTCCTGTTGTCAGGAAAACCTGTCACCGGGACGGTCCTGTTGTCAGGAAAAACTGACAGAAGGACCGTCCCGGTGACAGGTTTTTGCTTATCTCACCCCGTACTTCTCCACCGCGTACTTCTCGCCGAAGGTCTCCACGGTGGCTTTTTTGATGCGCTGGTCCTTCACGGGGCGGTCCTGGAAGCCGGTGGGGGTGCCGGCGATGGCGTCTACGGTGTCCATGCCCTCCACGACCTTGCCGAAGGCGGCGTAGTCGCCGTCCAGGTGGGGCGCGTCGGCGTGCATGATGAAGAACTGGGAGCCTGCCGAGTTGGGCATCATGCTGCGGGCCATAGACAGCACGCCGCGGCTGTGGCGCAGGTTGTTTGTCACCAGGACGGTCCTCAATGGCATTTAATTAAGAAATGCCCGGGGAGCCCTTCCACCGCAAGCGGTCCCCCTCCCCACTGCGGTGGGGAGGCATAGAATGTGACTGCCGCCCAAAAGCTTCCCCACCGCAGTGGCAGCGAACGCCCGGAAAACAGCACAGTGTGCTGCTTTCAGAGAGCTGGGGCCGAGGCAGGCCCGTGGGGAAGTACCCGCGAAGCGGGGGATAGGGCACCCCAACCGCTTAACTTAATGCCATTGGGGACGGTCCTACTGACAACTTTTCTTGTCAGTAGGACCGTCCCGGTGACAAGTTTTAAGGATAA
>JAFYBB010000236.1 GCA_017540445.1 Clostridia bacterium
AAGCTTCCCCATCCGCAGATGGGGAAGTACCCGCGAAGCGGGGGATAGGGCGCTCGTACATTGCGAAACAATTGAACGATTCGTAGAAGTCCCCTATCGGCCCTTCGGGCCACTTCCCCGTTGCGACGGGGAAGCAAGGATTGTCGGGGAGGTGCCGGGCGTCAGGGCAGGCAATTGTGCTCCAAACTCCTCACTCCTAACTCCTCACTCCCCACACTCCCCACGCGTGTATTCAAACCACTGAAGTCCACAAAAGCCCGAAGGGGGCTGTTGCATTGTTGTGCAACAGCCCCCTGTATCGGATTTTTGGGTCTTTACCAGTTCAGCACCCACGCGGCGTCGTAGCCCATGGCCTCCTGTACGATGTCGAAGATCTCCCACAGGCGGGCGTCGTCCTCGTCGCTCAGGCGGTAGGTCTGGTTGGTGGAGTTGTCGGTGATGTAGGGGCAGCCGTCGGTGGCCACGGCGAAGTCGTAGATCACGCCGTTCTCCATCGTGCAGAAGAGCGTGCAGTTCATCGTGCAGTTCTCCAACTGCGCCTCGTTCTTCCTGGCCCGCACGAGCATGTCCTGCAGCTCCTGCAGCGTTTCACCGTCCAGCACCGTCTGGTCCTCGCGGTTGCCGTCGTAGTCCTCGTAGATCATCAGCGCCTCGGTCAGCTTCAGGCCCTCGGCCACGGCCGTCGCGCCCAGCAGCAGCAGCGCCGCGAGCAGCGCGCAGATCATTCGCTTCAAAGGTATCCCTTCTCTCTGCAATGTACTCCACCTGTATTATAGCCCCGCGCCCCGCGCGAATCAATCGGCGGGGCGCATAAGTCACCAAATCATCACTTTGTGAACACAATCTCTCCCCCGCCGCCGTTCCCGCATTGACGGGACATGCGGTTCGTGATACAATTAGTATGGATGATTTTGCGGAGGGGGATACCCGGTGGTTTTTTCCAGCCTGACCTTTTTACTGCTCTTTCTGCCGCTGACGCTGCTGCTGTGCTTCGCCCGCCCGGGCATACGCTGGCGCAACGGCGTGCTGCTGGCGGCGTCGCTGCTGTTCTACGCCTGGGGCGAGCCGGTGTGGGTGCTGGCGATGGTGGGCTCCGCCGCCGTCAACTACCTGTGCGGGCGCATGATCGGCCGCACGAAGGCCGCCCGCGAGCGAAGGCTCTGGCTGATCGTGGGCGTGGCCACCTCGGCGGCGCTGCTGTTCGCCTTCAAGTACGCGGCCTTCTTCGCCAACACGTTCCTCGCCCTGTTCGGCGCGAAGAAGAGCGTGGCCGGCCCGAGGCTGCCCATCGGCATCTCCTTTTACACGTTCCAGGTCATCACCTATACGGTGGACGTCTACCGGCGCAAGACCCCGGCCCAGAAGCGCTTTGACGACCTGCTGCTCTACGTCAGCTGCTTTCCCCAGCTGATCGCCGGCCCCATCGTGCAGTACGGCGACATACAGCCCCAGCTGACCCGGCGCGAATCCACCCCCGACGGCTTTTCCGCCGGCATGCAGCGGTTCGTGATCGGGCTGTCCAAGAAGGTGCTGCTGGCCAACGTCTGCGGCCAGGCCCTGGCGGCCATGCCTCAGGCGGGCGAGGCGGCGCTCTCCGTGGGCGGGGCGTGGTACGCGGCGTTTCTGTACACGCTGCAGATCTACTTCGACTTCTCCGGCTACTCCGACATGGCCATCGGCATCGGGCGCATACTGGGCTTCACCTACAAGGAAAACTTCAACTACCCCTATGTCTCCCGGTCCGTCCGCGAATTCTGGCGGCGCTGGCACATCTCCCTGGGCAGCTTCTTCCGGGAGTACGTGTACATCCCGCTGGGCGGCAACCGCAAGGGCCGCGCCCGCACCGTGATCAACACCTTCGCGGTGTGGCTGCTCACCGGCCTGTGGCACGGCGCGAACTGGACCTTCGTGGTGTGGGGGCTGTTCTACGGCGTGATCCTGGCGCTGGACAGCCTGCTGCGCCGTCGCCACGGCAAGGGCCTGCCCGCGCCGCTGGGCTGGCTGGGCACGCTGGCGCTGGTGATGTTCGGCTGGATGATCTTCTACTACCCCACGCTGGGCCAGGGCTTTGCGCACATCGGCGCGATGCTGGGCATCGGCGCGTCCGGGCTGATGGACAAGGCCGCCCTCACCGTCGTGCGCACCTATTCCCTGTTCCCGGCGCTGGCCTTCGCGGCCAGCCTGCCCGTCGCGCCGCTGCTGAATAAGCTGAGGCTTTCCGAGAGGACCCGGGAGGTCCTGCGGGTCGGGTGGCTCAGCGGCTGCCTGGCGCTGAGCGTACTGTTCCTGGTGGGCCAGAGCTACAACCCCTTCATCTACTTCCAGTTCTGAGGCGAGAGCATGAAACGAAAGCTATCCTTCGTGGCGGCGCTGTGGTGGGAGATCCTGCTGGCGATACTGGGCCTGTTCCTGGTGCTGCTGGCGGGGAAACAGCCCCGTCCCTCCGAGACCGAGAACCGCATGCTGGCGGGCTTCCCCGAGGTCAGCGCGAAGAGCGTCGTGTCCGGCGACTTCATGTCGGGCTTTGAGTCGTACCTGTCCGACGGCTTCATCGGCCGCCAGGGCGTGATCGACTTCAGCGAGCGCCTGCTGGGCCGCTTCTCCACGCTCAAGGGCGACGAGCTGTTCGCCGCCCGCGCGGCGGACATGGAGCAGCGCCTGGCCGAGGAGGGCGCGATGCAGGCCCAGGCCGACGCGCCCCAGGCCGATGCCGGGGCCGTCGAGGCCGACAGCGCCCCCGAAGAATCGGCCGCCGCGGCGCTCATCGAGGCCGACGACGACGCGGAGGAGGACATCGACGCCGGCGCGCAGTTCTCGGACGAGGCGCTGCCCGTCACCGCCGAGAACAGCTACCTGTGGCTCAAGCGGGTGGACGGGGGTCGGAAGATCCTCTACAAGTACGACAACGCGCAGATCCAGAGCTATTCCGAAACGCTGAGGCGCATCCGCGCCCTGCTGCCCTCCGACGGCGTGGTGTGCTTTACCCAGGTGCCGCTGGCGCAGATCGCCAACCGCTGGACGGACCAGCGGGACACCTACTGCGGCTGGGGCAGCACCGTGGAGCTGGTGCTGGAGAAGTGCCTGGAGGGCACCCAGGGCATCTACGTGTTCAACACGATGGAGATTCTGGAGCCCCACATGGAGGGCGACGTGCCGATGTTCTACCACACCGACCACCACTGGACCGCCGAGGGCGCGTACCTGGTGCTGGAGGAGATGCTGAAGGCCCAGCACCTGCCCGTCATCCCCTACGACGAGTACACCTACAAGTCCATGAAGGGCAAGGTGAACGGCGACGGCCGGTCGGACACCTTCAACGCGCTGTACCCGCTGCTGCCGGGCCACAGCTACGTGGTGACCCACCGCACCGACGCGACTGAGATTCACCTGATGAACTACGACCACGCCAGCTACACCACGTTCATGAACAACAGCCGCCAGCCCTGGCGGCGCGTGGTCACCGGCGCGAACACGGGCCGGAAGGCGCTGGTCATCTGCGATTCCTTCGGCAACGCGCTGACGCCGTACCTGCTGCCCTACTACGACGAGGTGCACATGTGCGACTTCCGGGTGAACTACTACGACAAGGCCGCCGCGGGCGGCTCCATCGGTGAAAATATCGCGTACCACGGCATCGACGACGTGTACATCATCACGTCCACCGCCAACGGCCTGCGCAAGGACAATTCCCTGAAGTACCTGCCCATGTACCTGGCGGGCTGACGGAGGTGGACAGCATGGACGACAGAAGATACGCCTCTGATCGCGCGCGGGATGCCCGCTACCGGAGCGGGAACGCCGCGCCCCGCCGCCCGTCGGGGGATGCCCGCTCTTACGGCGCTCGCGGCACGGACCGACCGTCGGGAGATGGCCGCTATCGCAGCGCGAACGCCGCGCCCCGCCGCACAACCGGGGATGCCCGCTACTACGATTCTCGGGGCACGGGCCGCCCGACCCGGCCCGGCAGCGCAGACCCGCGTCGACGCCCGGCGCCCCGCGGGACGGGCGTCGCGCGCCCGGCACGGCGGCGGAAGGGCCCGTCCCGCCTGCGCGTCGCGGCGCAAAGCCTCGCCCGCGGCATCCGCCGGCTCAAGCGGGACGAGACCTCGACGATACTGGTCAATTCCGCGCTGGTGGCGCTGGCGCTGGTGCTGGTGCTCGCCGTGCTGGCGCTGTTCCGCACGCCGATCAATTTGGCGCGGGTGCGGCGGCTGGCCGACGCCCACAGCTTCGAGCAGGCCGAGGCGCTGCTGGAGCGGCTGGCGGGCGAGGGCCTTTCCGACGCGAAGCTGACGCGCAGCCGCCTGGACCTGGGCGAGCGCATGCTGACCGCCGGGGAATACGACAAGGCCGAGGCGCTGGCGGAGCAGCTGCCGGAGGGCGAGGCCGCCCTGGACCTGCAGCGCCGCGCCCGGTACGCCCAGGCGGAGGCGCTCTACGCCGCGGGGAACTACGAGGCCGCGGCCCAGGCCTTCTACCAGATGGGCGATTACGGGGACAGCGCCAGCCGCTGCGACGACGCCCGGGCGGCCCTGGCGATACAGGCCCAGCTGGCGGGCGACACCGCCGGCGCGCACCAGCTGCTGATGGGCCTGACCGATACCTACGCCCACGTCAGCGCCGCGGCGCTGGCCGTCGGCGGCAGCGAGGCGGAGGCCCAGCGCATACTGGCGCAGGAGGTCTTCTCCCCGGAGCGCCTGACCGAGATGGAGCGCAACGTGGCGGCCCTTTCCACCGCCCGCGCCAGCGCCCAGCTGAGCCGCGTGGCCGCCGGGGACCGGCACACGCTGGCCCTGCGGGCCGACGGCACCGTGCTGGCCTGCGGCGACAACGCCCAGGGGCAGTGCGACGTGTCCGGCTGGACGGACATCCGCCAGGTGGCCGCCGGGGCGCAGCACAGCCTGGGCCTGCGGGCCGACGGCACCGTGCTGGCCTGCGGCGACAACAGCTTCGGCCAGTGCGACGTGTCCGGCTGGACCGGCATCACCGCCATCGCGGCGAACGCCTGCGGCAGCTTCGGCCTGCGGGCCGACGGCACCGTGGCGGCCACCGAGCAGTACGCTTCGCTGGTGGACGGTTGGCACGACGTGACGCAGATCGCCGCCGGCTCCTACGCCGCCGGCTGCCTGTACGGCCAAGGCAGCATGCTCTGCACCCACAAGGGCGCGCGGCTGGGCCTGTCCTCGGCGCTGGACGGCCTGTCGGTGTGCGGCGCGGTCAGCGCGGGCGTGCTGGCCGACGGCACCATGGTGTGCAGCTACGCCGGCGCCCCCGCGTGGATGGGCCTCAGGCAGGTCCACGTGATGCAGACGGGGCTCGTGGGCGTCACGCTGGACGGGCGCGCGCTGCTGTTCCCCTTCCGCGCCGCCGCCGAGACCCCGCTGCAGCTTCAGGGCGTGCCGATGGAGGCCGCCGGCACCGGCACGCACATCGTCGTGCGCACCGAGGACGGACGGGTGTACGCCTACGGCAGCAACGACTACGGCCAGTGCGACGTGTCCCAGTGGCAGTTGAACTGACGCGCCCGCGGCCCGGGCGACATCATCGACGATAGAAGAGACGAGGTTATTTTCCGATGGAATTGACGAACATGTACGCGGCCCTGGGCGTCAGCGAAGCGGTGTACCGCTTCGGCGAGGACGTGCTCCGGGGCCTGAAGGCGCGCTTTGAGAAGGTGGACGCCGTGGCGGAGTACAACCAGGCGAAGGTGATCGCGGCGATGCAGAAGAACCGGGTCAGCGCGCCCTGCTTCGCGGCCACCACCGGCTACGGCTACGACGACGTGGGCCGGGACACGCTGGAGAAGGTCTACGCCGACGTGTTCCACACCGAGGCGGCGCTGGTGCGCCCGCAGATCACCTGCGGCACCCACGCGCTGGCGGTGGCGCTGTCGGCGAACCTGCTGCCGGGGGACGAGCTGCTCAGCCCGGTGGGCCGGCCCTACGACACGCTGGAGGAGGTCATCGGCATCCGGGAATCGAAGTGCTCGCTGAAGGAGTACGGCGTGTCCTACCGGCAGGTGGACCTGACGGAGGAGGGCGGCTTCGACTGGGACGGCATACGCGCCGCCGTCAACGAGAAGACGAAGCTGGTGACGATACAGCGCAGCAAGGGCTACGCCACCCGCCCCACGTTCTCCGTGGGGCAGATCGGCGAGCTGATCGCGTTCATCAAGGCCATCAAGCCGGACCTCACCGTGATGGTGGACAACTGCTACGGCGAGTTCGTGGAGACGCTGGAGCCCTCGGACGTGGGCGCGGACATGACGGTGGGGTCGCTGATCAAGAACCCCGGCGGCGGGCTGGCCCCGGTGGGCGGCTACATCGCGGGCAGCGCGGCCTGCGTGTCCCGCTGCGCCTACCGGCTGAGCGCCCCGGGCCTGGGGCAGGAGGTCGGCGCGAACCTGGGCATGATGCCCGCGCTGTACCAGGGGCTGTTCCTGGCCCCCACCGTGGTCGCCGGCGCGCTGAAGGGCGCGATATTCGCGGCGAACTGCTACGAAAGGCTGGGCTTTCGGGTGGTCCCCACCGGCGGCGAGGACCGGCACGACATCATACAGGCCGTGGCGCTGGGCTCCCCCGAGGCCATGCGCGCCTTCTGCCACGGCATACAGGCCGCCGCGCCGGTGGACAGCTACGTGATCCCCGAGCCCTGGCCCATGCCCGGCTACGACAGCGACGTGATCATGGCCGCGGGCGCGTTCGTGCAGGGCAGCAGCATCGAGCTGAGCGCCGACGGCCCCATCCGCCCGCCCTACGCCGTGTACTTTCAGGGCGGGCTCACCTGGTACCACGCCAAGCTGGGCATACTGATGAGCCTGCAAAAGCTGGCGGAGGCCGGGCTCGCGAAGGTATGACGCGACGGGGGGCGGCACCCTTTCGGATGCCGTCCCCCGTCATTTGCGGTATGGCTTATTTTTCGGTTCTTCACGTTTTCTTGTGGGATGACAACGGACTCCCTCAGTCAGCCTGCGGCTGCCAGCTCCCTCTGAGAGGGAGCCTTTTGGCGGCGAAACGGGCCAAAGCCTCCCTCTCAG